>CACYLQ010000017.1 GCA_902775195.1 uncultured Pseudobutyrivibrio sp. | reverse complement strand
CTAAGCTTGAATGGAAGGGCGTAGACTGGCAAAGAGCCCACGGAATAGATAGAACCAAAAAATATAAAGATTTCACTTTTTATAAAGGCGATAATTGGTTCAGCATACCAGATGATTTTGCCAGATACATAGTCGCCAACAAAAATAAAATAAAAAAGATGTTTGCCATGACAAATGGTTCAGATGAGTTTTTCATGCAAACCATGGCTCTTAATTCGCAGTTTAAGGATAGAGTTAGAAACACATGTTTACGAACAATAGATTGGAACAGAGGAAATCCATATATATATACATTAGATGATTATAGTGAGCTTATGGCTGCTGATGGGTTATTTGCAAGAAAAATATCCTATGTGGATGAACCATTATTAGTGAATAAGCTTACAGCATCAATCTCAAAAACAGACAGGGGACAGTCAAAAGAAAATCCTTTAGTCAGCATTGTCGTTCCAATATATAATGTAAAGGATTATTTAGCTGAATGCCTTGATTCAATCAAGAATCAGACTTACAACAATATAGAAGTACTGCTTGTAGATGACGGATCTACTGATGGCTCCGACATAGTAGCAAGACAATATACCGAAGAAGATAATCGATTCACTTATATTCATCAGGCCAATGCAGGACTTAGTGGAGCTAGAAACACTGGAAAGACTGCAGCTAAGGGCGAATATATTGCTTTCATTGATTCAGATGATTGGTTGGAATGCGATTATATTAGCAAGCTGGTTGAACAAGCGATAGCATGTGATGCAGATATAGTGGTTTGTGGCTTTAAGAAAAATAACGATGACACAGCAATCACTACATTTAAAGATAAGCAAATCAACTCCAAGACAAAAACTATGGAGATATTGGGAAACATATTTACCCCTGAATATCTTCTTATAAATGTGGCTTGGAACAAGCTGTATAAAAGAACAATATTTGATACTGTAGATTATCCTGTTGGGAAAATTCATGAGGATGAATATTCAATCCATCGTATAATAGATAAAGCTGATTTAATAGTTACCATACCTGATGTCTTATACCACTACAGAATTAGGGAAGATAGTATAACAGGTAATACTAACAATGAAAATCTTAAGCACTTTGATATTGTAGATGCCCATATGGATAGAGTAGCATTCTGCAAAAAGCAAATGTATGAAGGCTATTATCGACTGATTGTATATTCATTATTTGAAGAGATAATTCAACTGATGTGCAGATACAGCGATGATGTATGTAAGAAACATAATTTATATAAAAGATTCAGATGGTTAATGCTTAGGGAATGTATGAAAAACTATAATTACCTAGACAACCATCAGAAAAAGGAATATTTATTAATGATTCTTAGTCCTAGATTTTATAGGAAACGAATTGAAAGGATTTCAGAAAAAAGTGAGTAATATTGATGTAAGCGTTGTAGTTGCAACATACAAACAGGAAAAATACATTGCCATGACTTTGGACAGTATCCTGGCTCAGAAGTTTTCAGGAACAATCGAAGTGCTTGTTGGCGATGACTGCTCTCCTGATAACACAGGGGCAATAGTTAAGGAATACGGTGAAAAATATCCTGATGTAATTAAGCCGATTGTTCGCCCTAAGAATTTGGGCGCTTTTAAGAACTTTAAGGATTTAATGTCAAAAGCTCAGGGTAAGTACATTGCCATGATAGAAGGCGATGACTACTGGATTAACGAGAATAAGCTTCAAGAGCAGTTTGAATTCATGGAGTCCCATCCGGATTATGTTGCTACCTTTGGCCAGTCCATTATCGTAAATGAAAATAACGAAAGACAGGAAGGCTGGGAGCAGTACATAACATTTGCAGGCGAAGGAGAATACACCGTAGAGGATTATCAAAACTACCTCCTTCCAGGTCAGACAGCATCTTCATTTTACAGAAGGGAAGCCTTCCTTAAGGTTTATGATGTTGTTACCGCCATTAAAAAGGGAAAGCTTAGAGTTTTCTTTGCTCTAACAGATAGAATGCTGGTGCTTTCTATTTTAGGAGCAGGACGTGTTAATAAATCTAATGAATACTATTCCGCATATAGATATATTCTTGATCCTAATAGTAATTCATGGTCATCACAGAATGATTTCTTCAGCTTTAGAAACGAATCTATATTCTTACTTACAATATATGAGCTGGAGAAAATTGCAAAATATGTTGGCCTGTCTCTTAACTTTGATGAGAGAAGAAAGTATGAATTTGCAGTTATTGCAGATAAAAAGGGAGAGCTAAACTTCTTCCAGGTTATGGCACTTAGATTTATTGATTTTGTGACCTGCAAAAGTAAAAAAGACTTTGTTAATTTTGTTGTTGAGAGAAAACGCAAATATAGAAATAACAAGTAATTAATCTAGGATTGGAGCATTGTTTTGAAAAATTATAAAAACAAAATTTTAGGATATAAAGATGGCATCATTGGAAGGCTATACCGTGATTTGAAATGGATATATGGCTTTTTCAAAGATTATATTGGCAGAATTTTAGCGTACATTGGCGTTGAGCTTGTTCATATGGTTGTTGAATTTATCATAACCTACAAAATCGGTTCAATCGTAGATTTTGCCGTTGAAAAGAATGTAACAAAGGTTGCCATAATGGGAGCAATCTATGTCGGCTTGTTTATACTTAATGCTGTAATCAGCATAGCATCTAACAGATTTGCTGCATGGAATTACAATTCGATGCAGACACATTTGGTAAAGAAGCTTTACTACAAGATTGTAAAGGCGGATTGGCAGGAGCTTACAAAATATCATTCAGGTGATTTAATTACTCGTCTTACAAATGATGCAAAGGCTATTTCTGGAAATGCAAATGGATTTTTAACAACTATTATTACAAATTCACTTATGATTATTGGCTGTATCATAGTTATACTTGTAAACGATGCAAGTATGATTTTGGTAGTAGTAATAGTTGCTCCAATTATTCTGTTTTCATCCAAGATATTCATGAACAAAATCTATGAGTGTCAGTCAGAAATCAAAATAATTGAAAGTAAGGAAAATTCATATCACAAGGAATCTTTCCATAACATCCAGGCTGTTAAAGCATTTGGATTAGCAGATGAATTCTATCGAAGAATAGAATTACTTGAAAAGGAACGTTTTGCTGCAGACATGAAGTCTAACATGTTTTCGCTTATGTCTTGGGCTGTTACATATTTAGGCGGAATCTTTTCAGCAATTATCTGTATTGCATGGGCATTCTACAGAGTAAACACAGGTGCTATGACATTAGGTGCACTTACTGTTGTAATCATGATGGCATACAGAATTGCTATGGCAGGAAAGACACTTTTAAACCTTATTCCAACATCTTTACAGCTGGCTGTTTCTACAGAGCGTGTAAAGGAAATTCTTTCTATCGAAAACGAGGAAGAGGTTGATTCTCCAGAGTTCCATCAGTTAGCTAAGGCTGGCGAAACACATGGTGTATCTGTAAAGGTTAAGGACATGTCATTTGCTTACAAGGGAAGCAGATTGATATTTGATAAGGTAAGCTTAGAAGCAAATCCAGGAGAGATAATTGCACTTGTAGGTCCATCCGGTGAAGGTAAGACTACAATGCTTCGTATCTTACTTGGTATTTTGAATGTTAATTCTGGTCAGGTATATGCAACAGTTAATGATGATGCATCCCTCACAAGAAATCTTTCACCAGAAACTAGACCTTTGATTGCGTATGTACCACAGGGTAACACAATGCTTTCAGGTACTATAGCTGAAAACATGAGATTAATCGCACCAGAGGCTACTGATGAGGAAATTGTTGATGCTCTTATTCAGTCATGTGCTTATGATTTCGTAAAGAAGCTACCAGATGGTATTTATCATAATATCGGTGAAAGTGGTATTGGTTTCTCAGAAGGACAGAATCAGCGACTGGCTATCGCTCGAGCAATTCTTAGAAAGACACCAATCCTTCTTATGGATGAAGCTACTTCAGCTCTTGATGTGGCTACAGAACGTAAGGTTCTTTCCAACATTATGAAAAAAGATAGTAAGCGCACTTGCATCTTAACAACACATCGTCCTAGCGTATTGTCAGCTTGCGATAGAGTATATCGTATCAGCGACTGCCAGGTTCGAGTTATTAATGATGAAGAAATAACACAATTAATGAACGAATTTTAGGAGATGTTATGAACGAGGAAATATATGTTACAAAACCGGTTCTACCACCGATGGAAGAGTACATGGAATATCTTAAGGATATTTGGGAGACACATAATCTTACCAATGTAGGTAAGTACACCAGACAGTTAATGATAGAGCTTATGCAGTTCATGAACAGTAGACATTGTTTGCCTACAGTAAATGGACACATGGCTTTGGAAATGACTATTCAGGCTATGGAGCTTTCAGGAGAGGTTATTACAACACCATTCACATTTGCATCTACAACACATGCAATTGTAAGAAATGGTTTGACACCTGTTTTCTGTGATATCCGTGAAAGCGATTGCACAATTGATCCAGACAAAATTGAAGACTTAATCACAGATAAAACAACAGCAATTGTACCTGTTCATGTATACGGTATGCCATGCGATGTTGAAAAGATTGAAGCTATTGCAAAAAAGCATAATCTAAAGGTTATATATGATGCAGCTCACGCTTTCGGCGAGGAATATAAGGGTAAGAGCATTTCAAAGTACGGCGATGCTTGTATGTTTAGCTTCCACGCTACTAAATCCTTCAACACTATCGAAGGAGGACTTGCAGTTGTTCATAATACAAAAGCATTAACAAGAGTATACCAGCTTCACAACTTCGGAATTATGGACGAAGAAAATGTGGAGTTTGTAGGAGCAAATGCTAAGATGAACGAGTTCCAGGCTATTATGGGATTATGTAATCTTAAGCATTTTGAAGAAAATAGATTAAAGAGAAAAGAAATATACGACTATTACAGACAGGAATTATCATCGGTAGAAGGAATAAGAATGCTTTCTTATGACGAGGATAACCTTAAGCTAAATTATTCTTACTGCCCAATTTTTGTGGACCCTGATGTATATGGTATGAATCGTGATGAATTAGCTGAGGTACTTCTTTCACATCATATTCATGCTCGCAAATATTTTTATCCTATTACAAGTCAATTTGCATGCTATCAAGCAGAAAATTATAAAGCGGATGTACCTGTTGCTGAGCGTCTTTCAAAGCAGGTGCTTACCATTCCTTTATATACAGATTTAGCGCTAGAGGATGCAGCTAGAATTTGTAATATTATTAGAGATAAACAATAAAGAGGTGAATAATAAATGAAATTAGGAATCCATCAGCCATACTTTTTCCCATATATTGGATACTGGCAGCTTATGAATGCTGTGGATGAATACGTAATCGCAGATAACTTACATTACATGAAGCAGGGCTATATCAATCGAAACAGTATATTGGTAAATGGCCAGTCTATGTATTTTAAGTTACCTGTTCACAAGGCTTCTCAGAACAGATTAATTAATGATCATGAGATAGCTCTTGATGAAAATGAAGTAAATAAAATGCTTGCTACATTAAAGAGTGCTTATGCTAAAGCGCCTTACTTTGAAGAAACCTTTGCTCTTGTAAAGGATTGTTTAGAGTTTGGCTTAAAGGAAGAAGGCAAAAATCTTGCAAAGTTTTTGGAGTATTCTATTAGAAAGACTGCAAAGCATATAGGAATAACTACTCCAATATATTTGGCATCAGAGGATGTCCCATTAGATGGAGATTATAAAAGAGAGCATTATGTAGTGGAGTCATGCCGTAAAATGGGTGCTACAGAATACTACAATGCCATTGGTGGAGAGAAACTATACTATCAAAGCTTCTTCAGAGAGAATAATCTTGGACTTAAATTCGTAAAAGAGAATAATGTTACATACACTCAGTTTGGAAATGAATTTGTCCCTGATTTGTCTATTATTGATATTATGATGTTCTGCTCAAAGGAACAAATAGCAGAATTGCTTACAAAATTTATACTGGAAGAAGGCTTCGAGAAACCCGAAGAATAGGGAATAGTTTCCAGTAAAGACTCATTTGTGAAAATTGTGTGTGCAAATTACAAGAATCATATAGTTTTTTTAAGTGTTTTTATGCACATTTTTTGATTAAATGGGTGTATATTATATACACTGAAAGAAAATGCGCACAGGACGGAAAATGCGCAGTATTTTAAGGGAGGATAGAATGAATAAAGAACAAGCGATTGAGCTTCTTGAGAGTCGTGGACAGGGTCATGTAATGCGTGGCTTTGATAATCTTACAGATGCTCAGAAGGAAACATTTTTAGCTCAGATTGAGAACATAAATTGGTCTGATTTTGAATTAATCGGTAACGATTCTGCAGATGCTAGAGGAGAGTTTTCAGTACCTCCAGCAATCGAATTATCTGAGATAGCAGCTAGAAAGGCTGAATTTGAAGCTGCTGGTTTAGAAGCAATCAAAAAGGGAGAGGTTGGTGCCGTTCTTCTTGCAGGAGGAATGGGAACACGTCTTGGTTTCGATTTACCAAAGGGTTGCTACAACGTAGGTCAGACACATGACCTTTACATTTTCGAATGTCTTATCAACAATCTTATGGATGTTGTAAAGAAGGCAGACGCTTTCGTACCTCTTTACATCATGACAAGCGAAAAGAACGATAAGGCAACTCAGGATTTCTTTAAGGAACATAATTATTTCGGTTACAATCCAGAATATATCAAATTCTTTATCCAGGATATGGCATGTGCTGTTGATTACAACGGCAAGCTTCTTCTTGAGGAAGAGGGACGCCTTGCAACATCACCAAATGGAAACGGTGGTTGGTATGCATCTATGATGAAGGCTGGCCTTAAGAGCGATATCGAAGCTAAGGGTCTTAAGTGGATTAACGTATTTGCTGTAGATAACGTACTTCAGCGTATTGCAGATCCATTATTTATCGGTGCTACAATCCTTGGTAATTATGTATCAGGTTCAAAGGTAGTTCGCAAGGTTGAGCCAGCTGAAAAGATGGGTCTTCTTTGCCTCGAGGATGGCAAGCCAAGCATCGTAGAATACTACGAAATGTCTAAGGAAATGTCTGAAGCAAAGGCAGCTGATGGAAGCCTTCTTTACAAATATGGCGTTATCCTTAACTACTTATTCTCAGTTGAGAAGCTTGACGAAATCGTAAACAACAACCTTGTTGTTCACGTTGTTGAAAAGAAAATCCCATACGTTGATGAGGCTGGAAACAAGGTATCTCCTACAGAGCCTAATGGCTACAAATTCGAGTTACTTGTTCTTGATATGATTCATATGATGGACAATAACTTAGCTTTCGAAGTAGACAGAAACTACGAATTCGCACCTATCAAAAACCTTCACGGTGTAGATTCAGTAGATAGCGCAAGAGAGCTATTACAGAAGAACAATGTAGTACTATAAGCTGGGGGGATATCTAATGTATAAACGAAAAAAGAACTTTTGGGCGAAGCATTGGGACTTTATCACATTAGATACGTTAGCAGCGCTGCTCGCATTAGTAATTGCAATTTATTGTAGATACGAAAGTGTATTTATCGGGGAGTATTACCCTCATAAAAATATCTATGTAAACTTATTTGTTATGACAATATTTATCAGTATATTGAACGCTTCAATCCGCGACCCATATACTGGTATCGTTCACAGAAATAAATATCAGGAATTTTTAGCCGTAGTGTTACATTCATTTTTTAATCTCTGCGGTTTGCTAATATTCCTGTATGCATTTAGATATTCAGGTTTTATTTCACGAACAGTAATCTTCACATGGGCACCGCTCATGGTTGTGATAATGTTTGGTTTCAGAATCCTGTTCAAGCGCCTCATTCGTTACAGAAAACATGAAGACGTTAACAAATCTTCAATGCTTGTCATTGCAGATTCAGGAACTGTTAAACACTGCCTAGGTCAGCTCGCTAACAACCCATATGTTGAATATAAGGTTGTTGGCTGTGCAGTTATTGATAAGAACTGGGTTGGCAAGAAAATCCAGGGAGTACCTGTTGTAGGCGATTGTGATTCGGTATTCGAATACATTCGTACACACGTAGTTGATGAAGTATTTATTGATGGAAAGAACAGATACAGCGAGGAGCTTTTAGCAGAGCGCCTTGCAGATTTGGGATGTACAGTACATATCTCCCTTATCCATACCGACCATCTTCTTAAGAATCGTGCTATTGAATATTATGGTGATTACATCACTATGACAACCAGTATGCACATTGCTACAAACAGAGAGAGCTTTGCAAAGCGTACAGTTGATATACTTGGTAGTTTAGTAGGATTATTATTCTGCGCTATCGCATTTATATTCCTTGCGCCAATTATCAAGCTTCAGGCTCCAGGTCCTGTATTCTTCTCACAGACACGTGTAGGAAAGAATGGACGTAAGTTCAAGTTCTACAAATTCCGAAGCATGTATGTTGATGCTGAAGAGCGTAAGAAGGAATTAATGGACCAAAACGAAATGAATGGTCTTATGTTTAAGATGGAAAATGATCCTAGAATTTTCCCAGCAGGTCATTTCATTCGTAAATATTCAATCGATGAATTGCCACAGTTTTGGAATGTATTAATCGGAGACATGTCACTTGTAGGAACTAGACCACCTACAGAAAACGAATATGCCCAGTACGATTTACATCACAAGGCACGTCTTGCTGGCCGCCCAGGTCTTACAGGATTATGGCAGGTTTCAGGACGTAGTAATATCACTGATTTCGAAGAGGTTGTTGCTCTGGATACAGAGTACATCAGAAATTGGTCCCTTGGTCTTGATATCAGCATTTTATTCAGAACAGTAGCTGTTGTATTCAAAGGCTCAGGCTCTAAATAGACAAATCACCCCCGTAAAGGTTATAATAAACCTTGCGGGGATTTTTATTACTATATTTTTTTGGAGACGAAATGAGAATAACAGTTATCACCCCCTTTTACGAAGGGGATAAATATATGGATGCTTTTGTAGATAGCATGCTTGCAAATGAAAGTGAGCTTTCTAGAAAGGGGCACAGCCTAGAGGTTATTATTGTAAATGATAGCCCTTGGAAGAAGCTAGAGGCACCTGAAAGCGAAAGTAACTTCCTGAAGGTTATTAGCAATGATGAGAATCGTGGCATCCATTACAGCAGAGTCGCCGGCCTTAAACAAGCTACTGGCGATTACATAATGTTCTTAGACCAGGATGATGTTTTGGCATCTGACGCATTGATCAAAATGCTGGAGGCTGCCATTTCGAAATCCAGCAGTGTTCTTGTTTGCAACGCTTATTTGGAGCAGTCCGATGGCAGCAAGCTTTTATGGTATCGCAACGCCTATCACAAATCTTTAATAGGCGATTTCACCACTTACCTGAGAATAGGAATACAGATAATATCGCCAGGTCAGTGCTTAATCAAAAAGGATATTATGCCAGAATTTTGGCAGAACCACCTGGTTCAGAAAAATGGCGCCGACGATTATTATTTATGGCTATTACTTTTGGCTAAGAACACCAGATTTGATTATTTAGACGAAGCACTTTACGTACATAAATACACCAAATCAAATCTATCTAAGGACACTAACATTACCGATGCTTCGGTATATGATTTCCTTGATTTATTATCAGAATGTGATTATTTCAAGCAGGAGGATATTTTCACCTTACACGAAATGATTACATACAAGAATCAATTCAGAGCAAGCTCAATTGTTGGAAAGGTTACTTGCTCATTGGCGAATTTAGGATTGTTCATAGACAATCTGAAATTCAAGAAAAAGACGGGGACGGGTTACGGTTTTAACAGATAATGAAAGATATTGCAGTTCTTCTTGCCACCTATAACGGGCAGGAATATTTAAAACAACAACTTGATAGTTTACTTGAACAGACATTTTCTGATTTCAGGATAGTGGTGCATGATGATGGATCCACTGACAAAACAGTTGATATAATAAACGAATATCGCGACAAATATCCTGAAAAAATAGAGATTTTATATGGCGAGCCTTGCGGTATGGCCAAGGCAAACTTTCTGTGGATGCTTACAAAGACTTCGGCAGATATATATTTCTTCTGCGATCAGGATGATGTTTGGCACAAAACAAAAATAGAAAAGTCCCTTGCAGCTCTTGGTGAATCAACTGAGGCGGCATGCGTTTTCACTGACATGTGGGTAACTGATGAAAATCTAAAGGTTCTTTCTAATTCGTTTATACGATATATTGGAAGGAATCCAAACAACACAGCATACACCCAAGTCCTAATAGATAATCCATCAGCAGGCTGCACAATGTGCTTTAACAGGGCACTTAGAGATTTGGTTGTTGCCAGCTTGTCGCAAATAGATTTGACCAACATCCCAATGCATGATGCACTAGTGCTTGCTATTGCTGATATAATGGGAAAAGTCACACCATTAGATGAGCCACTTGTTTATTACAGGCAAACTGGCCATAATACTATGGGCGCTACTACAGAATCTGATTCTGACAAAAGAAACAGAAATATATCAGATATTAAATCCGGCAGCTTCTTTGCCAAGAAAAAGGCTTTTGTAAACGAGGCTAGGTTATTTGCAGAAGAGCTTGCTAAAATAGATTTTATTCCAGTGGATAAAAAGAATATACTTATCAGATTTGCTGGCATTGGCAAAAAGACCAAGCTTCGCAGAATGAGTTTCTACAAAAAAAATAATTTTACCAGGGCAAACCACAATATTTGGTTCAGACTGTGGGTATAACCTTAAGGAGATTAGGTTAATGAAAAAAACTTTACTATACATTAAAAAGCATGCAGATTTTATTTTATTAGATTTAGCGGCACTTATATTTGGATACTGGCTAGTTACCAGATTCCGTTACGCATATAGCACAGTTCACCATGGAGAATTGTTCTTCGATTACGGTGTTGTTCTTGTGGCAGTTTACCTGGTTATCTTACTTATCAGTAAGAATCTGTCAGGTGTCATTAAGCGAAGCTTTTTCAAAGAATGTCAAAGCATACTTGTTCAGGTTTTCGTTACATGGGCATTTTTTACAGTAGTTCTTTATACTATCAAAACAGCTCAGAACTTCTCGCGAAGCGTTTATGCAGCAGCCTTTGCAGTGTGCTATTTGTTCATCATATTTGAGCGTAGCGCATGGAAGTGCTTTATCAGATTCAGCCGATTCCACTCACAGCTTTGTCCAAAGCTTATTGTTGTTTGTGATGGCGACCACACCCAGAAGACTATCAAAAGAGTTTTAAAGGGTTCCTTTGAAAACGATTATGAAATTGTTGGTGTAGCCATGACAGATTCTGAGACAAATGATTACATCGACCATTTCGATTCAGTAGTTGGACTTGATAAAATAGAAGATTTTATCAGCGGCAAAAAGGTAGACGAAGCCTACATCGAGCTTTCAGATGCAGCAGTTGAAACAGAAACAATCAACAAGCTTTTGAAAAACAACATTCTTGTTCACCGCAGTCTTCAGGATAGCACCATGAACTATGTGGAACAGGAAATCGATGAAATTAGTGGCCACTTCGTAATTACGATACGTGACACTCAGGTTTCATTCGTTACCAGAGCAGAGCGAGTAGAAACAGCACTCTTCAGAAAGATTACAAAAAAGGATTAGTTTTAGGTTTATGAAATCAGCAGTATTTTTTGATATAGATGGAACACTTTGGGATTACGAGAAATACATTCCAGACAGCACCAGGGAAGGCATAAAAAGACTTAGAGAAAATGGACATCTTGCATTTATCTGCAGTGGTAGAGCCAGAGCATTTATACAGGACAAGGATTTACTTAGCCTTGGGTTTGATGGTATTGTTTGTTCCTGCGGTTGCCATGTGGAAATCAATGGAGATATTTTATACCAAAAGATTATCGATAAGGATTTTGCAAAAAAGACAATCGAAATGATTAGAAGCTACGGCTTCAGACCAATCCTAGAGGGACCAAACAAAATCTATATGGATGACAATGAATTCGACCATAACGATTATTTTGGAAATGTTCTTCGTAGAGATTTAGGTCCAGATTTAGTTCCTATCAGCGGGGATTATTATGGCAACTGGCTTATCAACAAAATGTCATGTGCTACAGATGTAGAAGCAGAAAAAAGAATAGAATGCTTTGAACGTTTATCTAAAGATTATGGAATAATAGCTCATAACGACGAGGTTTGCGAGCTGGTTCCTGCAGGCCACAACAAAGCTACAGGTATGTTGAAGGTTTGTGAGCTTGTTGGCATCGACCCAGCTAATACCTACGCATTCGGTGATAGTGAAAACGACATCGACATGCTTGAGGCAGCAGGCCACGGAGTTGCCATGGGCAATGGTACCGACAGAGCAAAGGCTGCAGCAGATTATGTCACCACAGCCTTCGACGAGGACGGTATATATAACGGCCTTAAACATTTTGGCCTTATCTAATTTTAGTAATTAATGGTAATGCTATTTGCCTGCAGGCTTGCAACAGCAGTTGCAGGCTCCACGCCATTATACCAGGCATAGTTTTCGGTAATATTTTTGGTAGAGCAATTAGCAATTACCTGAATGTAGGCGCCCCTTAGCTTGGAATCAGGAATACCATACAGATAACAAGTGAAAGGATGTGCGCTATTGTCATTCCAAGATAGCGGCTCACCTGTTTTGGAATAAACAACAATAGATATATTCGTAAGAGTCTGAGAAACCTTCATATTCAATGTGATGGATTTCGCGCCAACATCTATCAATCCACTTTCTACACCAAAATCTATAGAAGTATCAGCACATTTCCAGGTTTCCTTTGATTTAGAGCCAGCAGGATAAATAACATTGTCACTGACCACCTTGCTTGAAATGTTTCCGTTTGTATTATTGCTATCTAAAGCGATAGTTTCAGTTGATTCCTTTTTTGTTTTGTACACTCTGGTTGAATAAGAATCATAGGTTCCATCTTTTTTTAGAATGTATTTACTTTCGGCTGTGTATAGATAATAATTGCCCATGTCTTCGCAGGTAGTGTTTACTGTCACTGATTGTTCATGCATGGAATCATTGGCACATTTATAATTAATCACAGCTGAGGAATAATCATCTGACCATGTAGGGAATCCTTCCCAATCATGCTTTTCAATGAAACAATCTGAACGTCTCACGGAAAGAATGGCCATAGGAGAAGTGTTCAGTCTGGCTACAATACATCCTTGTCTTCTATGAGGCTTGCCGTCACCAGAGTCGTATGGATTAGGTGCATAATGACATGATGCATGCAGATAAGCGTGGATAACGCAGGCCTGTCGCTCCTCCCAAGTTAACTTTTCAATGTTAAAAGTATTACCGGATTTTTTCACTTTACCGCTTTTATCTTTCACTCCATCGATGTAAACGTCCCAGTCATACATGGATATGCTATCGTTCCCACCCCAGTTAATGGTTACTGCAGTAGCCTTAGAAAGAGGCTGTTCCTCCAATTCTTCATTAACCTTTGCTAGTGTTATGGTAGCAGTGGTACGAGTCTCGGCGTGAACGCTTATCATTTCGTAACTGGTATCATATGCTCCCTGGTTACCACTGTTGCTATTTCCACCAGTGACGATTTTGCAAGGGATGTTATAAAAAGGAACTGGTGCAGGCTTGTCCTTGCCAGGATGTCGATATGTGAATCGCTCCAGCCAGGCACCATCCTTAGAAGATGGATTCGTATATGCGATATTTGTAGATTCATTTTGCTTAATCAGCTTCATTGAAGATTCGCTGGCATGTAACTGATATGCAATATCATCCACCTCTGTGGCCTGTCCACCATCCTCGATAGACTGGCAGGCCTGACTATCCAGACAGGCTTCATCTATTTCATATTGATGATTATGGCAGTAGCCCATGGAAAAATTGAAGATAGCACAAATGTCGTCGTAGGCATCCAGCCCTTTGATATCCACATCATCTATAAGATTTAACCATGCCCCTTCACCTGTTTTTGATTCCACAACATAGTTGAAAAATTCTGAAGCAGGGTGAACAGAAGACGTGCTGTTAGCAGCGTAACTAGATCTTGCAATCAGCTCATACAATGATGGATATGTGGCAGCCAAAGATTTTCCATCAGTGGCATCAACACTTTTAGTAACATATTCCTCAAACAGATACTGCTGATATGATTTCAGCCAGGCAACCTGCAGGTCATTAAGATATGTTTCCTTCTCATCACATTCGTAGTAGGCTGCAATGGATGTTAAGACAAATAGGTCTAGTGTCATATCGTTGTAGGTATGATTTTTTAATATATTTTTGTCATCCGCTTTTGATTCTCCGATGTAGCTGCCATCTGCAGTAAGTTCCACAATTGCCAGCGCCAGATTTGGATATTTGGAAGGCGATATTAAGTAATTGCAGATTACCTCCCTCATCAAAGCATTGATAGAAGAATCATCAGCCACCTTTTCATATCCATCCAATCCCATTAACTCACCTAGGAATTCCGGGTTGTTCTTTAAGGTGTTACCTAAAAATGCTTCGAAATCACCTTCTGAATAAGTTATCTGGAGGCCCTTGGTACTTTTTCTTTTTCCTGCCAGCCCACCATAGTTATCATAATATTTGTCTGACCATTTTTCGTAGTCGCCGTTTTCGGTAAGCTCTTCATAGAATAATCTTTCCCAAATCTTTTTTACTACATCTCCCTTAGCGCAGGAGAATGTGGCAAGGTATGAACCATAGTGCGAACGAAATGGAACATAGTTTGGATCGTAGAATGATGTAGCGGTGGAAACCGGATTTAATTCAGCTGTTGTTTCAGCATGAACTGTCATGGGTGTAAAACAGCTTAGTGACATTGCAGCAGTCACAATCAATGTGGTTAATCTCTTTCGTATTGGTTTATTATATTTCATATATCTTCCTTATTAATCAATTGAATAGTTCTCAATAACGCCATCTTTTTCATAGATAGTAAGCTTCATTTGGGCAGGAATATCGCCTATGGATTTTAGCTCGTTGTAGACTTCGTCGATTCCATCCAGGGAGTCAAATAATGAATAATCTATTTCATTTCTGAAGAAAGAATATTCATCGCTGTCCGAAGTTGCAGCAGAAACAAAATCTGCAAAGCTTACAGTCTCATCTGTGGATAATCTGGTCTCGTCCAAGTCGTAGTAATCCCCCATATCTTCAACTATAAATTCATAGTCATCGATGGATACGACAAAATCCTTGTAGTGCTTGATTTGGATGACTAGGGAGCTTTTGATGGAGTCGTCTTCGTCCTTTTCTTCATCTTCTTCATCGTCCTCTTCGTCAGTTAGTTCATCTTGCTCCTCGGCATCTTCGGTGTCATCGGCTTCATCTGTTACAGCTTCTGTAATATCATCTTCTGCAGAAACTTCCTCGGAAATCGTCTCAGAATCTTCTGTTGTTGCAACCTCATCAGCTTCTTCAACCAATTCTGCAGCAACAACCTGCATAGTAGGGTGATAGAGCACAATAATAGAAATAGTAATTAACGCAGTGATAATCTTTTTTATATTCATCGTATTTCTCCCTTTCAATTAAAATGGTTTGAATGTTCCATCTGGCAAAAGATATCCGTAAGTGCCGCGTTCATAAACAAAATCAAATTTAATCGAATCGCCTTGTTCGTTTACAGTACTAGTTCGATCTTCAATATCAGCCAAACGCTTTTCAATATCGTCCATGTATACAGTCAATGAAAAAGTTTCCCAATCATTTGATTCGCCAGGAACACCATTTCCGCCTGTGATATTCTTGTAAATGCTGTTGTTGTAAATTACATAATCTCCAACCTGATATTGGCCATTTGCACTGTAATCGTTGGTACCGACTGTATTAATGAATGCATGATAATTGTTATTAATCACAGAAGTGATGGAAGCCTCCTGCCAATTATCCTTATCCTCAGCAGGACTTTTTGCAGTGTTGTTACCAGTAAGGTTTTTGTATAAAACATTTTTGTACATTACATAGGAATTAGGCATGTATGTATCAGCAGCGTTCCACTCATCAATTCCATCGTATAATTTAAAAATGAAAGAGTTGTAGTTGTTTCCGATGTTTTCAGCAAGCTCGTCATGCATGCTTTTTATTTCTGAGTTCACCTGGTTGATATCGCTGGCTTCTAACTTCTTGATTTTCTCGTAAAGCTCGTTTAGCTTTTCGATCTCTTCATCAGTAAGTTTCTTGTTGCCCTCGATATCCTCTCTGATAGTAGTCTTGATTAACTTTATAGTCTCTTCGTTTTCCTTCATATATTTTTCGAAGGATGATTTGATTTCATTTACATTAGTATTGTTAGTAGCCATGTATTCATCTAGATTGATAGTCTTTAAATAATCTTCCATGCTACGAATGATTTCATCCTTCTGCTCATAAGTAAGAGCGGAAGAAGAATTCACATAAGCTGCAAGCTGCTTCAAGATTCTAGCCTTGGCAGTCTCGTGATCAATCTTGCCATTAGTGTAATCATCAATTGCATCTAAATATGTTTCAGTTACATACTCTTCAACACCATTTAAATCAAGCTCCGAAGCAGACACCTTTGTGAGCCCGGTAACATGCTTTATAGCGTTAATTGTGAAATTTCCAAAAATCAACAGAAGCACCAACGCTAATGTTGAAATAAAAACAGCAATCCCGTTCAAAGTTCCATCTGGATATCTGTAAGCCCTTACAATTTCCTGCAAAAGGGTAGACTCCTCCTGTGTATAGTTATTTTTGTTTCTCATATAGATAGTTCTCCTCTAATCAAAATATTGGTTAATAATGTTGTTAATGGTATTAAAACTAAGGGGATTATCTGATGTCTCAAATGTGACAATCAAATTATCTCCCAAGATAATATTCGCCTTTGCATAAGTCTTTATTTTGACAGCAAAGTTTTCATAATAATTTTCATTATCAATCAGTCCAAAATGTTCCCAGTAATATGTTTTATTTGTCATCGGGTGAAGTAATGTGAAATCCGGAGCTATAGAGATATTGTTTATTGAAATGAGCTCCTCATATCGAAATGGAATCCTGCTTTCAGCTAAAGCCACTGCAATCATAGACTCTGACTTAGACCTAACCATAATGCCGTTCACTGTAGGGTGAATCAAATTCTCAGGATGGTTGCTGCTTCTATTATAATCAGCATTCATCCAGTAATCCGCCTCCACATCGCTAGTAGAAAAATAATCCTCCAGCAATTCTATATACGCCGGGTCTGAGAGTAGGGTGTTTAGCTTATCCCTGGATTCGATAAGATTTAGTTGAGTCTTCGAAAGCTCATTGATTTCTCCAGAGACAACAGCCATTTTTAGCTTAATATATTTTTTTAAAGCAAGTTTCTTAGCTAGCTTTATATCGCTCTTTTTTATATAAGTCTTTTCACCATTATTGAAATAAAACCATTTATAACTGCCATTGCTATGACCAATTGATAAATGTCCTTCAGGTAATGTTTTAAGCATTTTATTCAGTTTTCTTAATTGATTTTTTAATAAATGAATTTTCTCTGTATTGTCGATATAAAAATCTCCTTTCATTTTTATTATTCGCATTGGCTTGATCCGTTTTCCCCTTCGAATCAATTGCACACACCAAATATGGAAATAATTGACGATATGTCAAAGATAAAAGTGATTCTGTGATAATGTATCACAGGTCACGGAAAATTACAATAGCTAATTTAAAATAAAATTACAGCTTGTTATATAACGTTTTGCTGCGAACTTTTTATTTATCAGGCTTTAAATAGATTTTTAAGTATGACAAATTTCTCTATACAAAAAGTCATACTTGGAAAACCATACTGAAGACCGATTAGGCAGTTTCAAAGTATGACTTTTGGGCAAAACAGGGGAAAATATACTCATTTATAGCGGTGGTTATGCCATATTTCTTCATTTCAAGTATGACAATACAAAATAGAGCATTTAGTCATACTTTATTTTTGAAAAGTCCCTGATATTTCCCAAAACAGCGTATAATTTTTCCAAAAAACGTAAAAAGTCATACTCAAAAATAAAAAGCCAATAAAAAAGAAAAATGGCATAGATTATCGCGTAAAAAATGCAATGTTCCCCTATTATATACTCGAGACAGACCTTGACAATCCATGGGATTTTTTCTATGATAAGAAAAGTTAAATGCGATGATGAAGAGGAGTAATCAGTGTCGTCCTGTAGAGAGGGTCGCTCACCGGCTGAAAGGTGACCTAGGAGCTGAGCTGACGAAGGTAGCTTCGGAGCAGATGGTGAACAAAGCATCCTGGTGATAGCCAGATAGATGTACAAACCATCCGAGTCGTTCCCGTAAGGAATAAGATGAGATATAAATGCAGGTGGTAACGCGACCGTATAGAATATGGCGCCCTGTGTGTCGAATTTACCGACACACAGGGCTTTTTTAATGCAGAAAGGATGGAGATATGAAAGAATTAGCAAAGACCTATGATCCAAAGGGTCTAGAGGATCGTCTCTATAAGAAGTGGGAGGAGAATGGCTATTTCCACGCTGAGGTAGACCGCAGCAAAAAGCCATTTACTATTGTAATGCCACCTCCAAATATTACAGGTCAGCTTCACATGGGACATGCACTTGATAACACAATGCAGGATATTCTTATCAGATATAAGAGAATGCAGGGCTACTCAGCTCTTTGGCAGCCAGGTACAGACCATGCAGCTATCGCTACAGAGGTAAAGGTTATCGAGCATCTTAAGAAGCAGGGCATCGAAAAGGATAGCCTTGGACGTGAAGGCTTCCTTGAGAAGTGCTGGGAGTGGAAGGATGAGTACGGAACACGTATCATCAACCAGCTTAAGAAGATGGGTTCATCTGCTGACTGGGAGCGCGAAAGATTCACAATGGATGAAGGCTGCTCAAAGGCTGTAGAAGAAGTATTCGTTAAGCTTTTCAACGAAGGCTACATTTATAAGGGAAACCGTATCATCAACTGGTGTCCAGTTTGCCAGACATCTATTTCAGATGCTGAGGTAGAGCATGAGGAGCAGGCAGGACATTTCTGGCACATGAAGTACGAGATCGTTGGAGAGCCAGGCCGCTTCGTAACATTCGCAACAACACGTCCAGAGACAATGCTTGGTGATTCAGCTGTTGCTGTTAACCCTAAGGATGAAAGATACCAGGATATCATTGGTAAGACTGTAATGCTTCCATTTGTTAACCGTGAGATTCCAGTTGTTGCTGATGAATATGTTGATATGGAATTCGGTACTGGTGTTGTTAAGATTACTCCAGCACACGACCCTAACGATTTCGAGGTAGGTAAGAGACATAACCTTCCTGTAATCAATATCCTTAACGATGATGCTACTATCAACGCAAACGGTGGCGAGTTCGAGGGTATGGATAGATATGAGGCTCGTAAGCTCATTGTTCAGAAGATGGATGAGATGGGTCTTCTTGTTAAGATTGAAGAGCATACACATAATGTAGGAACACATGATAGATGTAAGACTACTGTAGAGCCTATGGTTAAGCCACAGTGGTTCGTTGCTATGGAAGAGCTTGCAAAGCCAGCTATCGAGGCTATCAAGAC
>CACYLQ010000016.1 GCA_902775195.1 uncultured Pseudobutyrivibrio sp. | reverse complement strand
AGATATTCTGTAAGTACGTAGCCTTCTACGTCACCAGATTTAATATAACTCCAGTCTCCCTCTTCCCTAAGGATTTCGCAACCAGCGTTAGCAGGGAACTTACCAGCAAGCTTACCATCTGTAGATGCACTTTCACGAATGTTAAGGTTTCCTTCTGAAACATTACATATTCCAAGGTTCTTGTAACCGTAGATATCACCAAGTGATTTAGCTGTTGCAATAGCATCTGAATCTGTAACTGAAATAGAATCCAAGGCTGCAATATCAACTGCACCAGCTGTAATAGCACCAGCTGTAAGTGTTGCTTCGTCTTTAGAAGCTGTATTTTTATTTGAATCTAAGCAAAAATCAAAAATGAGTGCCAGGGCACAAACTAATGAGAAAGCCGAAATGATACGCTTTTTCATAAAACCTCCAATAATTTTCATTTAAACAACATATGCATTATATCAATAGGCTTAAATGAAGTCAATATTTTGTAATATTTACGTAACAAATTATTTGTTAAAATATTCCTTCGCTATAGTCTTATCCTTTGCCATCTGCTGCTTCAGCTCTTCTACCGAGCCAAACTTCATCTCCGGTCTAAGGAATGCTTCAAAGGTAACTTTTACATATCTTCCATATAAATCGCCATTATAATCTAAGATATGAGTTTCTATTCCAACTATGTTCTTGTCTGAAACAGATGGCTTAGTTCCAACGTTTGTAACGCCGTGATATATCCTGCCGTCGAAATCAATGGTGGTAACATATACACCAAACTTAGGAACCAGCTTTGATGCTGATGGGGTAATATTAATAGTTGGAATGCCGATTTTAGTTCCAAGGTGTGCGCCATGAATAACTTCACCCCAAACGAAATAATTATAGCCAAGCATTTCGTTTACGGAATCAATATGGCCCGCCTTCAGTTCCTCTCTAATGTAGGTACTACTAATATCTCTGTCATTTATTTGAATCTTCTGTATTTCCTTATATTCAAATCCATATTCCTTTGAAAGCTGCTTTAAAAGCGCAGTATTACCAATACCCTTCTTTCCAAAGGTAAAATCCGAACCTGAAACCATGTATTTCATATTAAGATTATCACATAGGAATTTGATGAAATCAGAAGCCTCTGTATTCATAAGCCTTTCATCAAAAGGACACTCGATTAGATAATCCAATCCCCCCTGCTCAAGCATGTAAACACGCTCGTTATTAGTAATTAGACAAGGAGTGTTGTCATCATTAATTACCTGCCTAGGGGAATTAGTGAAGGTTATCATACAAGATGCAAGGCCTTCTGACTTTTTAGAAATGATATCAGTGGCAAGCAGATGATGTCCTCTGTGAACACCATCAAACTTACCTACTGTTATTGCTGTTTCTTGTTCTAGCTTTGTATCAAAAAGTGAATGTAAATACTCCATAATTATTCCAAAAACATTTTCTCCAAAGTAAATAAATTATCATTGTATGAATATACCCCAATAAATCTGTTATCAGGTAAATATATTCTGTATCGTCTACCATCCTCAAATCCACTGATGGACTCCGCAAATACATCAGTAGCAGGTATTGGTACACCGTTAACGGCATGCTTTATGGCATCCTCAGTAGGAATAACAAAAACTGTTTCCATACCCTCAAATGCCTGGTCAACCTTTAGCATAATACCGTCTAAATTTCCAGCCTTAACAATGCGTTCTATTTCATCTAAAGTTCTGGCATCAGCAATATCGAACATGCTGACTCTGGTACGAACTAAGGATTTCATTGCGCAACCACAGCCAAGCACTTCGCCAACATCATGGCAAAGAGACCTGATATATGTGCCCTTGCTGCAATGAATTCTGATGCTTACCTCTGGTAAGCTAATATTTAAAATATCGATGCTAAAAATAGTAACAGGTCTTGGCTTTCGTTCTACTTCCTTTCCCTCGCGGGCCAATTCGTATAGCTTTTTGCCATTAACCTTAAGAGCCGAATACATAGGAGGTACCTGCATGATATCCCCAACGAATGAATTGATTGCATTTACAATCTCTTCTTCAGATGCAGTGACCGAATTACGGGAAAGAACTCTTCCGCTTAAATCGTATGTATCAGTCTCAACACCAAGCATCATAACGCATTCGTATACTTTATCTTTGTCTGTAAGCATATCGCAAAGCTTGGTAGCCTTACCTACACAAACAGGAAGCACACCTGTTGCATCTGGATCAAGTGTGCCTGTATGACCAATTTTTTTGATTTTTAATATGCCACGAAGCCTGGCTACCACATCAAATGAGGTATACCCGGCTTCTTTATAAACATTGATTATGCCACTATTCATTAGCAAATTCCTAACTCTTTTAATTGTTTTTCTACCATGTCAACGATGTCATTTATTACGTTCCATGGATCAGTAGTATTTACTGAAAAACCAGCAGCCTTCTTGTGACCGCCACCACCATAAACACCTGTGATAACTGTAAGATCTACATCACCTGTAGCTCTGGTGCTTCCTTTGAAATCGCCATCTTCTAGCTCATAAAGGAATACTGCGACCTCAACACCCGTAGTATCACGAAGCTGTTGAACAATGCCCTCTAAATGTTTACTTTCGGCTCCATATTCTGCCATGTCTTCTTTGGTAATAACTGCAGCAATAACCTTGCCATCAAGGAAGGTCTTGCAAGAAAGAAGTGCTTTACCAAGCATTCTGTTTTGAATCATAGTTTTAGCAAAATATGTATCAGTACAAATCTTAGGGTAATCAATCCCCTTTGTCATTAAATAACCTGCAGCTGCCATAGTAGCTTCGGTAGTGCATGAATATTGGAATACACCTGTATCATGAACAATTCCAAGATAAAGGCATTCTGCAATGTCTTTAGTGATTTTATCTTTTCCAAACTGATTGTAAACAAGCTCACAGGTAGAGCTATCATCAGGAATGATATAGCTAAACTCTGAGAACCCACCGTTTGTTAAATGGTGGTCGATGCAGATAGTGTGTTTTGCTTTTTCAAAAAATGCAAATGCATCACCTAATCTACCACCATCGCTACAATCAAGTGCAATATACAAGTCGAAAACTGTATCCTCAGAAACTGTATGTATATCCTCTATCTTATCTGCATTCTTTAAGAACTTAAAGATGTTAGGAATAGGATCAAGATAAACATGAACATCTGCTGAAGGATAATATGTTTTTATGTAGTTGTATACAGCCATACATGAACCAACACAATCCCCATCAGGGCGAATATGACCACTGATGGCGATTGTATTAGAAGCTGCAATTAATTCGTTGAAATTATTAATCATTATTTTCTCTCTCGTGTAAAGGTGCATTAACCTCATCGATTAATTTGCTCATCTTAGCAGCGTAGGCAATTGACTGATCACTTACGAAAGTGATTTCAGGAGTATTGCGAAGATTAATTCTGTGGGCAAGCTCTCGGCGAATAAATCCTGCCGAGCTCTTTAATCCCTCTATAGTCTTCTTAACAGCTTCGTCATCACCTAAGACTGAAATGTATGCCTTACATGTCTTAAGGTCAGGAGCAACCTCAACAGATACAACTGATGTAACTGGTGAAATGCGTGGATCCTTAACTTCTAAACGAATAATATTACTAAGCTCACGCATAACTTCTTCGTTGATACGTGTATTTTTTACTGAATTCTTTCTCATTATCTAGGTACCTCAACCATAATGTAGGCCTCAATAATATCCATTTCCTGAACATCATTAAAGTCTTCAATAACAAGACCACATTCAAAGTTAGACTTAACTTCCTTAACATCGTCCTTGAATCTCTTAAGAGAACCAAGCTTACCTTCGTGAATAAGTTCACCATCACGAGTAACGCGGACCATACAATCTCTCTGGAAGTAACCATCTGTTACGTATGAACCAGCGATGTTACCAACACCAGAAGCCTTGAATATCTGACGAACCTCTGCATGTCCTATAACCTTCTCTTCGAATACAGGATCAAGCATACCCTTCATAGCAGATTCAACATCGTTGATTGCGTCGTAGATAACCTTGTAGAGACGAAGATCTACACCTTCTCTATCTGCTGTCATCTTAGCCTGTGGATCAACACGAACGTTGAAACCGATGATGATAGCATTTGAAGCAGATGCAAGTACTACATCGGATTCGTTGATTGTACCAACACCACCGTGGATTGTCTTAACAACAACCTCTTCGTTAGAAAGCTTCTCAAGGGATTGCTTAACAGCCTCAACAGAACCCTGAACGTCGGCCTTAACAATAATATCAAGTTCCTTAAGATTTCCTGACTCAATCTCGCTGAAGAGTGCGTCAAGAGACATCTTAGATTTAGTCTGTTCAACAAGACGATTCTTGTGCTCTGCAACGAATGTATCTGCAAATGCATGAGCTTCCTTCTCAGAATCAAATGCCATGAATACTTCACCAGCATTTGGAACCTCTGAAAGACCAAGAATCTCAACTGGTACAGAAGGACCAGCAGTCTTAACACGTGCTCCTGTATCATCGATCATAGCACGAACCTTACCGTGGCAGCTTCCGCAAGCAACAGGATCACCAACGTGAAGTGTACCCTTCTGAACAAGGATAGTAGCTACAGCACCACGTCCCTTATCAAGCTGTGCCTCGATAACAAGACCACGAGCCTTACGCTTAGGGTTAGCCTTAAGCTCAAGAACCTCAGCTGTAAGAAGAATCATTTCAAGAAGGTTGTCGATACCTTCCTTAGTATGTGCTGAAACTGGACAGAATACAGTGCTTCCACCCCAATCCTCTGGGATAAGCTGGTACTCAGAAAGCTCCTGCTTAACTCTGTCGATATTAGCGTTTGGCTTATCAATCTTGTTGATTGCAACAATGATTTCAATGCCAGCAGCCTTAGCATGGTTAATAGCTTCTACTGTCTGTGGCATAACACCATCATCAGCAGCAACTACAAGGATAGCGATATCTGTTGAGTTAGCACCACGCATACGCATAGCAGTAAATGCCTCGTGACCTGGTGTATCAAGGAATGTGATATCCTGTCCGTTAATTGAAACTGTATAAGCACCGATGTGCTGTGTGATACCACCAGCCTCACGGTCTGTAACCTTTGTATCACGGATAGCATCAAGAAGTGATGTTTTACCATGGTCAACGTGACCCATTACGCAGACAACAGGTGGACGTGATGGGTAGTTTGATGTATCCTCTTCCTCTTCCTTAAGAAGCTCAGCGATAACATCTACCTTTTCCTCTTCCTCGCAGATACAGTTGAACTCAAGAGCGATTTCTGAAGCCTCTTCAAAATCAACCTCCTGGTTAACTGTAACCATCTTACCCTTAAGGAATAATGTCTTAACAACAGCTGAAGCCTGAACCTTCATCTTGTCAGCAAGATCCTTAATAGTAATTCTTTCTGGGATTGTGATTGTAAGAACCTCGTCCATGTTACGCTCTGGAGCCTTAGGCGCATTGTTCTTTTTCTTCTTGCCACCGTTCTTCTCAAGGTTGATGAAGTTCTCCTGCTTCTTACCACCTAAGTTGTTATTGTCACGGTTGTTCTTCTTTTTCTTGTCGTCACGACGTCCGCCCTTAGCGTTGTTTGATAGTGCAACATCAGCAGCTGGAGCAGCCTGCTGTGATGGACGATTGTTGTTGCGCTGTGAAGGTCTTTCGCCACCCTTTGCAGCTGGTCTGTCGCCTCTGTTGTTGTCGCGGTTATCACGTCTGTCGTTCTTATCGTTACGAGCAGGTCTATCCTGACGATCATTTCTTGGCTGACGCTCTGGTCTTTCGTTTCTATCAGTGCGCTTATTTCTATCTCCACGGTTGTCCTGCTTTGGAGCTGCCTCTGAATCTACTGGCTTCTTCTTTGATTCAAATTCTGTATCAGTAGATTGAGCAGATGCACGCTGTGATGGACGAAGACCGTCTGAGAATGTACGTGGTCTGATTGGACCTCTAGGCTGCTGTGTCTGAGCCTGCTTCTTATCACGATTATCTCTTGCGCCACCCTTGTCTGTTCTAGATGAATCAGAAGAGCTACGTCTCTTTCTGTCATCTGCACCACGAGTTACAACGAACACGTTCTTTTTCTTTTTGATAGGATTTCCGTCCTTGTCTACTGGACGAGGCTTCTTATCACCCTTTGTAGCATCAGCCTTAGCAGGTTTTGTAAAATGCTTACGGATTTTATCTGCCATATCATCCTCAACACCTGACTGTGCCTTTGCTTCTATTCCATTTGAGTCAAGAAATGCAATTAAATCCTTGCTTTCTTTTCCTAACTCTTTAGCTAATTCATGTACCTTAATTTTTGCCATCTAATATCCTCCTCATAAAGCTACTGTATCTTATCTAGAATGCTTAAGGATAGATTTTCATCGCACACTACAATCGATGCCCGATATTCTTTTCCAATTGCATGACCTAATGATTCTTTGGTGCCGTATTCTACGTAGTTAACCTCATAGAAACTGCAAGAATTGGAGAACGATTTTTTCGTGTTATCAGAAGCATCACAAGCAACAATGCAAAGTGTACCGCTCCCGTCTTTGATGGCCTGCTCGCATGCGAATTCTCCGCTAACAAGCTTTCCTGCCTTCATAGCAATACTTATCATATTAAGTGCTTTATCTATCATTCTCTAACTCCATATATAAATTATCAAAAACCTCTGTAGGAACTGCCTGTCTTAAAGAACGATTGAATGACTTTTTCTTAACTGCCATATCTATGCATTCCTTATTCTTACAAACATAAGCTCCTCGGCCCTGTGCCTTACATGTGATATCAAGCTGAATTCCATCAGCTGTTTTAACCACCCTAAAAAGGCTGTCCTTAGGAACTATTTGCCCACAGGCAACACATTTTCTAAGAGGTAATTGCTTTGTATCCATTACTCTTCCTCAGATGACTCTTCTACTTCTTCAGACTCATCATATTCTTCGTCTGTGTATTCGCCATCCTCATCGTAATATTCTTCCTCATCATAATACTCATCTTCATCATCGTACTCTTCTTCGTAATCAAGGAAGTCACCAGCTTCACGAGCCTGTGTCTCACTCTTGATATCGATCTTGAAGCCTGTAAGACGAGCAGCAAGACGAGCATTCTGTCCTTCCTTACCGATTGCAAGTGAAAGCTGGTAATCAGGAACAACTACGCGAGCGCTCTTTTCATCTGCATCAGCAACAACTGCAACAACCTTTGCAGGTGAAAGTGCATTTTCGATAAGGTAAGCTGGGTTCTCATCCCACTCAACGATATCGATTTTCTCACCGCGAAGCTCATTAACGATAGCGTTAACACGAGTACCGTTCTGACCAACGCATGCACCTACTGGATCTACATCCTCATCGTTTGACCAAACAGCAATCTTTGTACGGCTACCAGCCTCACGTGAGATAGATTTAATCTCAACGATACCATCGCGAACTTCTGAAACTTCCTCTTCGAAAAGCTTCTTAACAAGCTCTGGATGTGTACGAGAAACAAGGATACGTGGTCCCTTGTTAGATGTCTTAACCTCTACGATGTATACCTTGATACGGTCCTGTGGCTTGTAGTATTCGCCCTTAACCTGCTCAGACTCTGAAAGGAAGCCTTCAAGCTTACCAAGGTTAACATGGATATTGTTTCCTGAGAAACGTGTAACAACACCAGTAACAACCTTGTGCTGAAGCTCATAGTACTCCTCGTAAAGCACCTTGCGCTCTTCTTCACGAATCTTCTGTGTGATTGTGTTCTTAGCTGCTGTAGCTGCGATACGACCGAAGTCCTTAGACTTTACCTCAACGCGAACAATATCGCCTACCTGATGCTTACCGTTGATGTTTTGAGCATCTGTAACTGAGATTTCCTCAACAGGATCCATAACCTCATCAACTACTGTCTTAGCAAGGTATACGTGATACTCACCAGTTGCCTTATCAATTTCAACTGATGCGTTCTCTGCCTTTCCATAATTGTTCTTACAAGCAATAAGAAGTGAATTCTCGATTGTCTCGATTAACACATCCATGCTGATATTTTTCTCTTTTGCAAGATCTGTAAGAGCATCCCAAAAATCATTTGTATTAGCTGCCATATTTCCTCCTAAATATTAAAAGTCTATTGATAATCTAACCTGAGCAACATCTGCTCTTGAAAAAACTTCTGTGCCATCTTCGAATTCGATGGTAATTGTATCCTTATCAAAAGCCTTAAGTGTTCCTGTGAATTCCTTAGCTCCATTAACTGGCTTGTAAGTTTTGATATCCACATCTTCGCCTATAGCCTTTTCAAAATGTTTATCTTTCTTTAATACTCTGCCAAGACCTGGTGAGCTAACTTCAAAAATATATCCATCATCTCCGCCAATCTGTGGCTCTGCGTCAAGCAAATCGTTCATGCGACGACTTACGTCTACGCAATCATCAATTGTGATACCACCTTCCTTGTCGATGTAGGCTCTAAGATAATAATCTGCGCCTTCTTTAACGTATTCTACGTCGTAAAGCTCAAAGCCCATCTCATCAAGAATAGGAGTTATCAATTCTTCCGTACGTTTTTCGTAATCGGTGTGTTTTGACATAAATGTCCTCCTTATTCAGTTGTAAATGTTAAAAAGCATAAACAAAGAGAGAGCAAATATTGCTCTCTCTTAAGTCGCTCTCTTCAATAACAATGATTATTATATCAGAATTCTTAGATTTTTCAAGGCTTTTTAGCATTTTAATTAATGATGGAACAGACGAAGTCCTGTAAATGACATTACCATTCCATACTTATTACATGTGTCGATAACATTGTCATCACGAACTGAACCGCCTGGCTGTGCAACATACTTAACACCAGACTTGTGAGCACGCTCGATATTGTCGCCGAATGGGAAGAATGCATCACTGCCAAGTGCTACATCTGTCATTCTATCAAGCCATGCACGCTTTTCAGCCTTTGTAAACTCTGAAGGACGTGTCTTGAATGTCTTCTGCCATACATCATCACCAATTACATCCTCGAACTCTTCGCCAATGTAAAGGTCAATTGCATTGTCTCTGTCTGCTCTCTTAATTCCATCAACAAAATCAAGATTAAGAACCTTTGGAGACTGACGAAGCCACCAGTTATCTGCCTTCTGGCCTGCAAGACGTGTACAGTGAATACGTGACTGCTGTCCTGCACCGATACCGATTGCCTGTCCGTCCTTTACATAGCAAACTGAATTTGACTGTGTATATTTAAGAGTAATCATAGCAATTGCAAGGTCAATCTTTGCCTGCTCTGTAAGGTCTTTGTTTTCAGTAACGATATTAGCAAAGAAATCGTCATCGATAACAAGTTCATTTCTTCCCTGCTCAAAAGTTACACCAAATACTTCCTTGCGCTCTAATTTCTTAGGAACGTAATTTG
The DNA here is from genome assembly GCA_902775195.1 of uncultured Pseudobutyrivibrio sp. GTDB lineage: Bacteria > Bacillota > Clostridia > Lachnospirales > Lachnospiraceae > Pseudobutyrivibrio. The sequence continues at coordinate 10,180 of CACYLQ010000016.1, read as the reverse complement.
GATCAATTTTGATTACTGCATAATTACCATTCTTCTTAGCCTTAAGAATCTCAAGTGCCTCTGGCTCATAGCCTGGAGCGATAACACCGTCTGAAACCTCACGCTTAATAAGCTTTGCAGTAGCAACGTCACAAACATCTGAAAGTGAAATAAAATCACCAAATGAAGACATTCTGTCTGCACCTCTTGCTCTTGCATAAGCATTTGCAAGTGGAGTAAATTCCATATCTAAATCATCGCACCAATAAATCTTACGCTCAACTTCTGAAAGAGGAAGTCCCACAGCAGCACCTGCTGGTGAAACATGTTTAAATGAAGTTGCGGCTGCAAGACCTGTAGCCTTTTTAAGTTCTGAAACAAGCTGCCAGCCATTAAATGCATCCAAGAAATTAATGTAGCCTGGCTTTCCGCTTAAAACCTCGATTGGAAGGTCGCCTTCTTCCATATAAATCCTTGAAGGCTTCTGATTAGGGTTACATCCATACTTTAATTCCAATTCTTTCATCTTTTTTCTCCTTTAAATCCGCAAGTTACGCTCTCAAGCCTAAGATATTGCCTTCGGTCACTGATGTTTCCTTCGGCAACACTTAGAGCTTGATAGCTACTTGCTCATCTAATAATCCAATTAAACTATCCCTTACACCCTTACGTTTTTATTTATGATTCGGGTGTCGACAGTGCCGGTTGCGATGTCGATGTAGCGTACGAAAAGTGAAACCTTATTGTCTAAATTAAGGTTTGACCAAATCATATCAGTAAACTCATCAATGTTGCCTGAAATTTCAATTGGTGTTGGCTCTCCTTCGTATGATGGAAGTGGATTGCCATCGTTCATATAAGTGTGAATAAATCTGCCGGTACCTGGCTTTGGATTGGAATAATCAAATGTGTATCTATTGCATGAATCGCTGTCGCCCATGTTGGACTTAAGAATTGACATTAAATAAGAAAACTCGCCGTTTTCGATGTGAAGTAGACCTGAAATACGAGGTGTAAAATTAGGACCATCTGGCTCAAACTCGCGTCTGCGAAGTGTTTGTTCGAAAGTCTCTCCCTTTTGCATGTACTCATAAATAGTATCAGTCTGATCACCGTTTGTAACGATTGTATCATTTCCTAACACTCTGACAGGTGCATAAATAATAAGTGATGGGTCTGTAAGCTTTGATGGGTCGAATGCCTCTGTACGAATGCCCTTTCCGTCCTCTACAAAAACTCTGTTTCTTGAATTCTCAGAACGGCCCATAATAAAATAAGCAGAGACAGCCTTGGTTCCGTCTTCTGAACGGCCAATGACAATGCCTCTGCCTGGGTACGTGGTCTCTGATAATTCTCTAGCTAAAGATTTTACTACCATGGGTTCCTCCTTTAATACATTTTCCGCCACAAATTATAACTGAACCCACAGCCTGTGTCTACCCTAAAATACATCAAATAATTAAGTTTTTCGGCTCGCTGGTTACGGCAACAAGCATAATACTTCCACGGTCGTAGCTCGCTTGTTACGCTAACAATAAAAAGTATTACTCCGTCGCGAGATTGCTCCTTGAGTAATACTTTTCATTGTTAGCTACAAGCTATTTATACTTTCTTTTATGAGTCCCATTTTAGGGCTACGTTTGGGTGTTGAATGAGTTAATCATGTCGTCGGCGGATAGGGAGTAGTCGCCGGTGTTGGTGTAGGATTTACGGCCGGTGAGGTTTGTTAGCTCATTGCTTGCGTATGAGTTAGCCATTGATGATTTTGTGGCTGTCTGATATGCATAGCTTCCTGTACCGTTGAATAAGTCTTTGACGTAGGTCATGTTAGCCTTATTCTTAAGGAAATCCTCGTCTACGTGCAAATGATTGTTGCTATCTATTGTAATGCCAGCCTTACCAAGAGTAGGCGCAGTTTTTGCGGAATTAGTAACCATAGCTGCTACCTGAGTAAGTATACCAGTGTTTTTAGATTTTTGACCACTGTCTACAAGTTCATTATATTTTTCAGCAAAATCATTTACTGCTTTATAGATTGCATCCCTGTCGTAATCCTTTGTGGTGTTGCCATCCTCATCAGTGGTCTCAACTTCATTCCAAATGGAATTTTTGCCCTTTGCTAAGAGCTTATCTGTAGCTTTACTAAGGTCTGCGGTATCATTTCTAATTTCACTGAGGTTCGAATCCGCAGCCTTTGCCTTTTTTGAGGTATCGGACTTTAGATTGCCTTCATTGTCAAATTTAGAATAATATGACTTAACAAGCTTTCCATATGAACCTGACTTAATTTGAGACAAGCTTGAAAGAGAACCTTCCAGTCCTCCAAACATCGAATTTACTCCTGATGAATTGCTTCCACCAAATAAAGAATAAATAGAATTATTACCAAAAGAATTAATTGTTAAAGACATAAACATCACTCCTTTGAAAAAGCCCGAACATCCTTGTTCCTTATGTCATCACATATCTATACTTATTAGTATATTACTAAATTCTTTTGTTGAATCTGTGAACTGTTTTTCTACAATCTTACAGGTATGCCATTATTCTTTAGATACTGCTTTAATTCATTAATCTCAAGCTCTTTATAATGGAATAAGGATGCAGCAAGAGCCGCGTCAGCTCCACCTACAGTTAAGGCATCCTTGAAATGTTCCATAGTACCAGCTCCTCCTGATGCTATTACAGGAATTGATACAGCACTTGAAACTGCCTTAGTAAGCTCTAAATCAAAGCCTGCCTTTGTTCCATCGCAATCCATAGATGTAAGAAGGATTTCACCTGCTCCAAGCTTTTCGCACTTTTCGGCCCACTGAACTGCATCAATGCCGCAATCTAATCTTCCACCGTGCTTATAAATGTTAAAGCCTCCATCTGGTCTCTTTTTTGCATCTATTGCAACTACGACGCACTGACTTCCGAACTTGTCAGCTGCATCACTTATAAGTCTTGGATTGTCGATTGCTGCTGAGTTAACAGATATTTTATCTGCACCCTCTCTAAGCAGTGCCTTAAAATCCTCTACTGTACGGATTCCACCACCTACGGTAAATGGAATAAAGACCTGCTCGGCAACACGTCTTACCATATCCACAACAGTGTTTCTGCCGTCAGAGGATGCTGTGATATCCAAAAATACCACCTCGTCTGCCCCTGCTTTGTCATATGCTGCAGCTATTTCTACTGGATCTCCTGCATCTTTTAAATCTACGAAATTAACGCCCTTTACTACTCGGCCATCTTTTACGTCCAGGCATGGAATTATTCGTTTAGTTAGCATATTATTCTCCTATAGTATTGAGTACCCTCATCCGGCTCTTCGAGCCACCTTCCCCCAGAGGGGGAAGGCTATTGGGTAGCAAAGTTTTTAAGAATTTTTAATCCTACTGTTGAGGACTTTTCTGGGTGGAATTGGCAGGCATAGATGTTGTCCTTTTGTACAGATGCATGTATGTGGCAGCCATAATCTGTTGTAGCTGTAACAATAGATGAATCATAAGCCTGCAAATAATAGGAATGAACGAAATAAACAAAAGCGCCTTCGTCGATTCCTTCAAATAATCTACCCTTGTTTGGAAAATCCAAAGAATTCCAGCCAATATGAGGAACCTTTATTCCTTCACCATCAGGGATTCTTTTGATTTCTCCCTTTAAAAGACCAAGGCCTTCTACGCCCTTTGATTCTTCTGATGAATCAAACAAAAGCTGCAGCCCCAGGCAAATCCCAAGGAATGGCTTTCCGCTATCTACAAAATCGTAGATAGCTTTATCGCATTCATATTTCTTGAGATTTTCCATGGCTGCAGCAAAAGAGCCAACACCTGGTAAAACCAGTCTGTCGGCTGTTTTAATTACACTAAAATCCCTGGTGAGGACAGTTTCCTCACCAAGGATTTTGAATGCTTTTTCTACACTTTTAATATTTCCAGCATCGTAATCAAGTATCGCTATCATAAATCTGGTAACCCTAAGCCTCTCAGCACCTTTCTAAGTTCTATTGTATAGTAATGTCGGTTAGGTTGATTGTATATAGCTAAGGCTTCCTCTTCTGATAATCCAAACTGTTCCTCAAGCTCCGATTTAATCTGATTACCATAAGCTTCATATTGTTCAGAAATACCATATTCAACTGCATTGTCCTTGTACTTTTCGTATCTTCCCATACCTATAAGCAAGGAATCTAATGCGTAAGGATATTGTTCATATTTGATGAACGCCTCGTATTGTTGTTGACAGGTTTGCAAATCTGCTAAGGTTCTAGCTTGATTTCTAAGAAGTTCTACCTCCTCATCGCTCTTAAAATCAAAGCCATTCAGCTTTTCGTAAGCTGCTATGTAATTGCCCTCCTCAAATAACGTGGTGGCCTGTTCCATATGACGCTTCAAACCTGTGAATGTCATTCCAACCATTACTACACCAATTATTGATATAGATAATACCAAAAAAGTAGCAATAATGGAAATAGGAATTTTTGGAGAATTATCAGGTTCCTTTGGTTTCTTTTCTTTTTTAGGCTTTGGTGGCTTAGGAGGCTTATCTTTTTTAGCTGCCTCCTTCTCCTTTTTAGCCGCCTCTTTTTCTTTCTTGGCAGCCTCTTTTGCAGCCTTCTTTTCTTCCTTTAAACGCTTTTTCTTTTCCTTTGGATCCTCTTCTTCCTCAGGAACAATTGGATTTCCTTCCTCGTCATAGGTTATTTCTACAGCTTTGCCTTCCTTTTTGGCTTTCTCAGCTTCCATCTCAGCTATTTCGTCCTCATCTGGAGCACCAAAAATAATCAGCAAGAGCTTTTCAATTATAGGATTAGGCTTCTTTTCGCCCTTTTCCTTTTTCTTCTTTTCCTTCTTTCCCTTCTTTTTACCCTTTTTGCCATCATCGCCTGCTTCATCATCACCTGAGGCTTCCTCGGCGCTGTCGTCTATATCTGCTCCTTCTGCAGCACCTTCCTCGTCACCATTTAAAAGGGATTGAATATCAAGTAAATCTTCATCATCGCCTTCAAGAAGATTATCTAAATCAAGGTCTCCATCACCAGATAAATCCGGTTCCTCCCCCTCGCCAAATTCAGCTTCATCTAAAGCATCCATTTCGTCTGGCAAGAATTCCTTCAAAGAATCGTCTAAAGGCTCTTCTTCTGTATCCTCTACAACATCATCTAATGATAAACCAAAATTGTCATCATCCTCTGATGATTCTTCGGCCTGTTCCTCCTCAGGCTGTTCTTCCTCTATAAAATCAGATAAATCAATATCATCATCTGAAGGTAAATCTAAAGAAATATCATCATCTTCCTCTGAAGAATCCTCTGAAGCTCCCTCAAAAGCTTCCTCATTCCCTTCATCGTTTAAAGAATCGTCATTCATAACCGATTCCAAATCAGGAAAATCAGATTCTTCCTCTACAGACGCTTCTTCTACAGGGACTTCCTCCTCTACCTCTTCATGAATCTCATCATCAAGGTGTATGACAGGCCCCTCTGAAAGCTCCTCAGTTTCCTTTTTAACTACAGTTTTTATATTGTTTAACAGATTATCTACAATGTTATCACTCTCAGGAAGTTCTCCTGTTTCCTGGAAATGTCTTTCCTCGTCATCTATTTCCTGCTCAAAGCTGCTAATGAATAAATCTACATCATCAGAGCCTAATTCCTCCTCAAATTGGCGCAAAAAATCCTCCTCAGAAAGAACCTTCCTGAGGTAAGGGTGTGAGGTTTTAGTCTGAACTTCATCTACATTGATTCCGGTGGCAGTAAAGAAATCCTCGTCATAGGCAACAGCCTTACGACTTTCATTTGCCTGCTGCTGTTTCTTTTCAGCCTTTTCCTGGACCTCAATAGCATCAGTCTTAGCCTTATTTATTGAGTTAAGTAGTCCATCTAAGTAGTCCTCTGACTGAGACATCTACATTTCCCCCTATACCAAATAAGGGGCATGCCTTGCATACCCCTTTAAGTTTAATTGTTATTTACCTCTTCGTGCATCCTCGTATTTAGCTACCAGCTCATCTACTACAGTAATAAGTTTACCGATTTCTGGCTTTGTAAGCTGTGCATCTGCACCAAGGCTCTCACCTTTTCTTCTAATTTCGTCATTGATAAGAGATGAGAAAATGATAAGTGGAATGTTCCTCATTGTCTCATTTTCCTTGACGAGCTTACATAATCTATGACCATCCATGAGAGGCATTTCAATATCAGTGATAATAAGATGTACAGAATCAAGAACTGTACCAGCTTTGTGGAACTCAACCAGCTTGTCCCAACCCTCTTGACCATTCATATTTACAATCAGGTTTGTGTAACCAGCCTTCTTCAAGCACTCAACAATAAGCTTTGAAAGAAGTGGTGAATCTTCACAAAGTAAAATAGGAGATTTACTTCTATCCTTGGTCTCGTACTCGTCCATTTCAGATACTTTAAGACCAGTCTCTGGATTGATGTCTGTAACGATTTTCTCGAAGTCGAGAATAACAACTAATCTGTCTTCCAGCTTGATAACACCAGTAGAAACACCTGATTCATCAGAGCTGATAGTTGCATCTGGTTTAATGATGTCTTCCCATGATACACGATGGATACCTAATACCTCGTCTACATGGAACGCTGTATTCAAACTATTAAAGTTTGTGATAATGAATAAGCCGTCTGTTGTAGCTTCTTCATCAATGTTCAAACATTTGCGAAGAGAGATAACAGATATCATAATATCTCTTGGCATGAAAATTCCTTCAATGGAAGGATGCGCATTAGGTAGCGGAGTAACTGGCTGATACAACAAAATCTCCCTAATCTTGGCAACATTGATTCCATAGAAATTTTTGCCTACCTTGAATTCAAGTACTTCAAGTTCGTTTGTGCCCGATTCCAATAAAATATTAGTATCCATGCAAATCTCCTCTCATTTAAATCAATAATGATTTATATGGTTGTTCCTCTAGTGGTGTCTTCGCTTGTAACGAAGAGTTCCAGTGAAGTTATATTTTCTACTGACGAATCGCTGAAAAGAAATACTAAAACTAAAGATTTGGTATCACCAGCTGCCAGTAAACCATCATAATTATTCAAATCATTTCCAAGTGGGGTAAACTCTGTTTTTGTTTTTTCACCACCGTTCAATGATAAACTGTAGCTTCTATCTGCATACTTGCTAAAATCTACAGATGATTTAGAAGTGTTTTTTGCTGTTATAGATAAAACTAAATATTTTTTTCCTGAAACCTTTTCTAGTAAAAAGCTTTTTGTCTTATATTCAGGAGTTACATCAAATTCTGAACAGGTAAATTCTACACCCTCAATATTCATTGCATCTGTAAATGAATATCCGCCATCAGCTGATGAATCCTCTGAAGCTTCCCCTTCAGCTTCTCCTTCTGCCGGTGCGATAGGCTCTCCTGTTTCAGGATCAATTTCGACTTGCTCTTCTCCCTCCGTTACTTCAGTAGCCTCTTCCTCCTCCTTTTCATCCTGTGAATAATCCTCATCCAGCTCGCCTGTTCTAACTCTGGCATTGGCGATGCCGATGGTCTGATTTTCATTGAATTTGGAAACTGCTTTTGAAGCATAAGCTGTAATAATTGCTTCTTCTTCTTCAGTCATAGCATACAGTGGTTCACCACAACCTGTGAACATTAGAGAGAAACTCATTATCGAAATTAAAAGGCAAAATCTTTTAATTTTCATACTATCTCCTAGAAGAATAAACTAATCATTAATGGTATATTAGCATTAATATGTGTATACTTCAACGTAAAAAATCAGAAAATTCTATGAATTTTTGTTGATTTTTGTGTCTTTTGCCAAAGAAAATTCACACCAGAATTCAACTCCATCTGGTACATTTTCCACTCCGTACTTTTCATGCAAAAGCTCCATAGTAGCTTTAACAACGGAAAGACCTATACCACTACCGCCATATTCACGGCTTCTAGCCTTGTCCGCTTTGTAAAACTTTTCCCAGATACGTTTAATATCCTTTTTGGCAATATTGTTTCCCGAATTGAATACACTTATACGAACTTTTCCTTTTTTTGTAAAATCATAGGAAACATTAATTATGTTACCATTCATTACATAATGGATGGCATTGCTAATGAAATTAGTAATAACCTGCTCAACTAAGAACTCATCTGCATGAATGTAGCATTCGCATTTATTGTTGAAGGTATAGGTGATACTTTGAGCCTCAAAATTGATTTTATTGCTATCAACAATACTATCAATCATCTCTGTGACATCAAAATCAACCAAATCTATACTCATCTGGCCGGCCTCAAGCTGGTTCAAAATAAGCATTTCTCTAACCAGGCGATTCATTTTATTGGCTTCATCCAAAATGATATCCAAATAAATCTGCCTACTGTTCTCATCCTCCATAATGCCTTCCTGAAGACCCTCAGCATAGCCTTGGATAAGAGCAATTGGAGTTTTTAGCTCATGAGAAACGTTAGATACAAACTCCTTACGCATGTTCTCTGTTTCTTCCCTAACCTCCAAATCGTGCTTTAAGCTTTCATTGGCAACGCGAAGCTGAGAAATTGCGCGCTTAAGAGTAGTTGACATTTCATTGATGTGCTCACCTAAATCATCAATTTCATTATAAATGTGCTGCGGCTTATATCTCGCCTCAAAATCAAAGTTTGAAATACGCTTTGTAATATCAATAAGATTTATCAATGGACTTGTGAATCGAGCCATAACAATATGTCCAATAACTGTCGTAAATATAATAGCCACTACAGCCATGATAATAAAGAACCTATTGGTTATCGACGTCATGTGATTTAAAGCGGATACAGTTGTGCGCACAAATAAAATATTCCCATCAGGAAGCAACCCAAGCAAAACAAGATAATCTTCGCTTGAATCCGGAAAAACCTGTGTGAATATTTGGTAGGAATCAGTCTTTTTAATTATTTCTATAGACTGATCGTTTGAAAACATTGCGTAATTTAATTGATTTAGAAGAACTGTTGAATCCGTATTGGATGAGACTAAAGGCTCCCCGTCGGCTCCTGTAATTAAACAAGCTACCGAATACATATCAAAATATGCTGCCGTCTCAGCTTTATTATCTGGCCCATATAAGGTACCATCTATACATCTTACTGACAAATCATCGTAGATGTCTCTCAAATCTTTTCTTTTTTGAAAAATATAATAATCGCCTAAAAAGCAGGCCGATAGTATACTTACTATAACAAGTGCTACGAATATAGTAGCAACTAGCAGACCCACAATTTGGCGATTTATCTTCTTAGACCTTTGCGTCGACTTCAAATTTATACCCCATGCCCCAAATAGTTTTGATGTAATTTCCCTTATCGTCTAACTTACTACGAAGCTTTTTAACGTGAGTATCAATTGTTCTCGCGTCTCCGAAATAATCATAATCCCAAACATGATTAAGGATTTTCTCTCGAGATAGAGCAATTCCTTCGTTGTTGATGAAGTAATAAAGTAATTCGAACTCCTTAACAGAAAGTTCCACTGGATTACCATCATTTGTAGCTACGTGGGCATCAACATCAAGCTGAATTCCACCGGCTTCAACAACCTTCTTGCCAATAGAGTCATCAGTGCTTCTTCTAAGAACTGCATTTACTCTAGCCATAAGAATCTTTGGTGAGAAAGGCTTATTGATGTATTCATCTGCTCCTAATTCAAAGCCATTAAGTACATCGTTCTCTTCACCCTTAGCTGTAAGCATAAGCACTGGAATCGAAGAAGTTTCTCTGATTTCCTTAAGAACTGCAAAACCATCAACCTTAGGCATCATAACGTCTAATATGATAAGCGCGATTTCGCTATCCATATAGAACATATCAAGAGCCTGCTCTCCATTTTCTGCTTCGATTACTTCGTAATCTTCTCTTACTAAATAATCTTTGATTAACTTCCTCATTCGGCTTTCATCATCAGCCACAAGAATTTTGTTTTTTGCCATAACACCAACCCCATCCTTGAAAATTATTGTTGTTGTAGTTCCTTCTCCTTGATAAGAGATTCTCTTTCGTTAAGCAGTCGTTCTTTTTCGGACAATTCCTGCTCCCAAGAAGAATACTTATCAATAAGATTTTCCTCATAATTGAGGATAGTTGGACTGTTTATAGTGGAATTCACGTAAAACATTCCTATAATACATAACAGTAATGTTATGCAAAGGACTAATAGAATTTTGTTGATAAGCTTGAGCCTTTTGATTTGACG
>CACYLQ010000015.1 GCA_902775195.1 uncultured Pseudobutyrivibrio sp. | reverse complement strand
ATTTCTTCTGCTACTGGCATTGGTTCAGGAGCTGGCATTGACTGTGGCATAGCCATCTGTTGCATTGGCTGTACCGCCATCACTGGAACCTGATTTTGAATCTTACCTTCAATCGATGTTAGCTGATTTGTTAAAGCTGCAATCTTTTGTTGAATATCGAAATTTGATTCTTTGATGATTGACTGTTGCTTTTCAATCATCTGAGAATTATTACTCTCAAGCTTTTCTTGAATATTAACAAGCTGATTAATCAGCTCATCATTTGAATTCATTAGGGCATCTGTGTTTTCTTTGCTTCGAGAAATAGTTACCTTCGCAACCGCCTTTTGGGCATTGATAATATCTTCTGCTGGCAGTGCACTATTTTCTTCTATCGCACGAAGCCTTTGTTCCATTTCATCAAAGCTTTTCTTAATGACGAGATAAGAAGCTTTTTGTGCGTTGTAAATTTCTTCGTATTTTTCCTGTTCTATATCCTTTTGTTTCAAGGACATATCCAAAAGCGCACTAATCAGGAAAAATAGCGCAACTATCATCAGAAGTATTCCAACCGCCATTGCCAGAAAGTTGCTTTTGAAATTAATCATTATGTAAAACTCCATGATGATTAATACTGCAACTGCAATACTTGATAAGATTACCTGAATTTTGTCTTTGGCTATTTCTCTTTGAATTTTCTTAGCGTTCTCGTCCATTGTGCCCCCTAATTATCCTTTTTTTCAAATAGAGATACCATATCCTGTGCAAAGGAAATAGGATACAGTTGTACCATAACTGAATCTACTACTTCACCTATCTTTAAATTGAATGTGATTTTTACAAAATCCACTTCTGGTGATTCAAATAATCGCTCAAAAATTTTTACACTTTCAACATCAATGTTGTCAGTCTTTGGTGGAGAAATATCAACTACTCTATCAAGCAGCTGTGACATTGATGATGCCGCGCTTCCCATCATCTGGTTCATAGCCTCTGAAACTGCTGACAACTGAATCTCTCCAATTTCATCTGGACCTGCTACGCCTGGTCCACCCATCATTAAATCTGCAATAATTTTTACATCATTTTCCTTAAGAATTAATACGTTACTACCTGACAATCCTTTGACGTAATTAATATGAACTAACACACATACATTGTGATAATCATCTAAAGATTCACTTTTTCTGATTAACTCAATTTTAGGTGTCGTAATATCTACTTTTAAATTATTTAAAAGAGCACTTAAAGAAGTTGCTGACGAACCCATACTTATATTCGCTATTTCTCCAAGTGTATCTTGCTGTTCTTTAGTAAGTGATAAATCTGCCATTAGCTTTTCCTCCTTTTGATTGTTTTCTCCCCTTTTGAAATAATCTAAAGAAGTGCTTCTAAACCGCATTAATCATTGTCAAATAATTACTAATTTGATTATACAATATTTGCAATTTTTAGACTACTTTTCACACTAAAAGTATTGTAACTCATTATTGCGAAATATCTGTGGACAAATTGTTATTATTCACAGTAAATAACAAAAAAAGAAGTGTTCGAGATGGGATTCGAACCCACGACCTTCCGCTTAGGAGGCGGACGCTCTATCCAGCTGAGCTACTCAAACAAGCAACTATTTGATTTTAATCTACATAAAGATAAAAATCAATGCTTATATCCTAACTAGAACGCAATTGTTCCCTGTAGCCAAATAGTTCCTTTGAAACGTCTACCTACTAATGGTTCGCCTAATAAATTATCCTTATTTATACATACTTCAAGAACTACGTCATTGCTTTCAATAACCATTAAATATAGTTCTTCCATTGTAAGATGATTAATTACTGACTTTACTTCTAAAATATCACCAAGGATTTCATATTTATCATTTTCAATTCCGTACGGCATGAAATAACTTGTTACCACACTAAGAATATCTTCGCGGGCAACTCTTCTTGAAATACGTTGATATAAATCAATTTCATCCATGGTAAGATTTTCTAAAGCTTCTTCATTTCCCTCTCTTGCCTGGGTAACTAAATCAATACGCTTTTGATTATTCATCTTCTCCTTAATACGACTTTTTTCATTATCGTATAATGGAAGAATGATTTTACCATCCATAGAAAGAGCTGCTAAGCTAACATTTTTATTAGTAATCTTATCATCTTTGATATTGTTTCTGAGATACTCTCCCATATTTTGTAATTGGAAGATTAGATTGACACCAAGTCTGATTTCATCAACCATGACTTGATAATTATCCTTGTCAGACTGTTTAATAATATCCACATCATTAACAAGTGAAACTGTATCTCCAAAAAATGTTGGATAGTAATAATCTAAAACGAATTCATCATCATCGTTATAAATTCCTCTAAGTACCAAACCAACATTATCGGTTACCATATATCTAAGCTCAACAAATTGATTTCCTTCAAAATCAATAGCTGATTCCTGATAATCAGGTCTCAGCTTTATCTCTTGAAGCAAATCATTTAAAGTATCATTATTTAGTTTACTAAATCCAATAGCTGGTAAATATTTATGCATTAATTACATACCGCCCAATGCTTGTTTTAATGCCTGCTCTTCTTCCTCAGCAAGCTGGATTATAGAATTGCCATCTATAATCTCCTTAACATAAGTATAACATCCTTCTCTAGAATGCATAGCATTAATTATGTATCCAGAATTTTTTTCGTTTAACATGCAAAGTGAAAAGCTAAGCTTTCCGCCCATCTCGTTAAATGCATCATACTTAACGAGACCAATTTTTTGGAAACAATCCTTCATGTTCTTAAAGATTGTATCAATGTTTCTTTCATTGCTAGCATTAGCTTCGATTAATTCATCAACCTGCTCTAATCTATAAACTAATGTATCCTCCAAAGATTTTGCATCATTACCCTGCATGAAAATCTTATATCTCTTTTTTAACTTATGCATCTGTACAATAAATACGATTAACATAATCATCATTATTAATACTAATGCAGCAAGTCCTATTACAACATAATCAGTGTTTATTCCTAAATACTGTTCAATCATTATTATTTCTCCATTCGAACATATATTCTATTTTATTGATTCAAGCAATTCTACAATTCTGTTAAGTTCATCCTGAGAATAGTACTCAATCTCAAGCTTTCCAGTTTTGTTATCCTTTGCATTGATATAAACCTTAGTACCAAGAACGCCCTTAAGCTTTTCTTGTGTATCATGATAGATAGCCTGAAGCTGAGGATCAATACCCTTACTCTTCTTATCAGAATTCTTTTCACTAAGAAGCTTCTTTACCTCACGCTCTACATCACGTACAGACATTTTTTCATCAAAAGCCTTCTCAGCGAACTCGTACTGCTTATCTAAATCTGTAATTGAAAGCATTGCTCTGGCATGACCTGTAGTTAACTTATCATCTACAATCATATCCTGAACACGCTTGTCTAACTTTAATAATCTAAGAGCATTTGTAATTGTAGTACGGCTCTTCGATACTCTTTCAGCTACCTCATCCTGCTTTAACTTAAATTCATCAATAAGTCTAGCAAATGCCATAGCTTCCTCGATTGGATTTAACTGTTCACGCTGAATGTTATCAATAAGAGAAATCTCTACGAACTCCTGCTCGCTAAGATTCATAATGATAACAGGTACCTTCTTGAGTCCAGCGATACGTGCTGCTCTCCAACGACGTTCACCACCAATCAACTCATAGTACTTTCCTCTATCCTGTACTAAGAGTGGATTGATGATTCCATGTATCTTAATATTCTCTGCTAAATCCTGTAGCTTATCTTCATCGAAGTTTTTTCTAGGCTGAAGCTTATTAGGCTCTACCTTATCAATATCAACTTCAACTGGTGAACCGTGCTGTTCTGGATTAACAGCAACTACACCTTCATTCTTATTTACAATAAGAGAATCTAATCCCTTACCGAGTCCTCCCTTTTTAGTTGCCATATATTATATATCCTTTCTCCCAATAATTTCTTTTGCAAGATTACGATAGCTCTCTGCTCCTGCAGACTTTTCATCATAAAGATTTATAGGAAGTCCATGTGATGGAGCTTCTGCTAATCTAACATTTCTTGGAATGATTGTCTGATATACTGTTGCATTAAGATTATTCTTAACAGTATCTACAACATCAGAAGAAAGATTTGTTCTCTTGTCATACATAGTAAAGACTACACCATCAATCTTAAGCTTTGAATTAAGTCTCTGCTGAACAAGATCAATTGTATGGATTAATTGACTGATACCTTCAAGTGCATAGTACTCACACTGAATTGGTACTAATACAGAGTCAGCTGTTGTCATAGCATTGATAGTTAACATGTTAAGTGAAGGAGGACAATCAATAATAACATAATCGAAATCGTCCTTTACATAATCTACTGCATTTCTAAGAATGTATTCCTTTTCGTTGATTCCTAAAAGTTCGATTTCTGCACCTGCTAAATCAACGTTAGATGGAATAATTGTAAGGTTAGGAATATTTTCCACCTTATACATACATTCCTTAATACTACATTGATCAAGAACTAAATCATAAACAGTATTCTCGCATTCATCTTTATCAAGACCAAGTCCACTTGTTGCATTTCCCTGTGGATCAGTATCAATAACTAATACCTTCTTACCTGCTTCAGCAAGACATGCTGATAAATTAATACTTGTTGTTGTTTTACCAACTCCACCCTTTTGGTTGGCAATTGCGATTACTCGTTTCATTTATTGTCTCCCTCTTTTTAATATTTAACTCTGAATAGTTTACATTATATCATTCTACATTTTTCAATTCTACTAAAGAAATTGACAATTATATCCAGTAGTTGTGCTTGCATTTACTATATCTAGTTATATTATTAGTATTTAAAAGATGTTTCACGTGAAACATCTTATCTTAAAAATAGCAATATATAGAAGTTGATTCAAATTTCCAAATACCATATTTTGTGTTTTGACCCCAATATTTAGTATAAATGTTTCACGTGAAACATTACTATATTTAGGTTTGTACAACATTATATAGAAGAAATTATATTTTCTAATTCCACTTTTGCACGATATGGATCAAGAACTACATAATCTTTTATATTTTCAAGCGAATTTTTGATTACATCTAAGCTATTAGAAACATTATCTGCAACAAAATTAGTATTATTATTTTCAGCAGCAGGTCTATTTACCACTGCAGTATTATTTAAAAGCGCAGTAATTTCTACTAATCTACCATCGTAAAACTTCATTTTCTGATTTAAGGTATCCATCTTAGAATTTAAATCCTGTAATGTAAGTCTTACCTCTGCTGCTTTTTCATTATTTTTAGCATTAATATCTCTAGGAGTAAATTCCTTGAAATATGATTCGTTAGATTCTTCTAAAAGAATAAGAAATTTATTTTCTTCATTTATCTTAGTCTCCAATAAATCCATATCTTCCTTTAATTGGATTTTATCAGATATAAGTTCTTCTTGATATTTTCTAAGAAAATCATTAATCATACATATTCCCCTTATAATAAATTATTTCACGTGAAACATTATCCTATTTAAGTGGTTCCTTGCTAGGAGTTCCAGCTTTTCTAGGATATGCCTTTGGTGTATTTTTTTCTTTATTAATAATAAGAAAACTACGACTAATATCTGTATTAGGTAAGCTAAATAATACTGGTTTACTTAAATTTCCACCAAGTTTATTAATAGCCTTTCCTGATTCATTAATTTCATTATCAATATCACCTGACTTAAAGCTAATAAAATACCCATTAACTTTAACTAAAGGTAAACAGTATTCAGATAAAGTAGCAATATTAGCAACAGCACGTGAAACAACTAAATCAAACTGTTCTCTAAACTTTTTATCTCTACCAGCTTCTTCTGCTCTCGCATGAACTAATGTAACATTAGTAAGACCGATGGCATCTACTACTTCCTGTAAAAACTTAATACGTTTATTAAGAGAATCAATTAATGTAAACTGTAAATTTGGGTAAGCAATAGCCATAGGTATACCAGGAAAACCTGCACCGGTTCCTAAGTCACAAACAGTATGAACATCTTCTGGTAATACAGTACAGATTGATAAGCTATCAGCAAAATGCTTAACTATAACTTCATCAAACTCAGTAATAGCAGTAAGATTCATTACCTTGTTTTTTTCAATTAATAATTCATAATACTTATCAAGCTGTTCAATCTGATGCTCTGATAACTCAAAATTCCAGTTACCCAAAGTATTAATTAAATAAGAATAATCTCTATTCATAAATCTCCTAAAAAATCGAATGGTTTTAAGAGTACATTTATATACCCTAAACTGATGTATTTTTGCTTTTATATGTCTCAAGATAAACTAAAAGTACTGAAATATCAGCTGGGCTTACACCTGATATTCTTGAAGCCTGACCAATATTTGCTGGTCTTAATTTTGTAAGCTTCTGTCTAGCTTCAATTCTTAAACTTGATACATCATCATAATCAATATCAGTAGGAATTAATTTTTGTTCAAGTTTTTTAAATTGTTTTACCTGCTTTTCTTGTCTAGACAAATAGCCTTCGTACTTAATATAAATATTAACTTCTTCTCTAACTTCTTTTGATAAATTAGGTCTATCAGGATCGATTGGTGCTAACTTATCATAATCAAGCTCAGGTCTTCTAATTAAATCTACAAGTTTGATTCCATTTGAAAGAGGAATACTTCCATAAGATTCAAGAAGCTCTTGAACTTCTTTTCTTGCTCCAATATTAATTTCTTTAACTCTAGCAACCTCTTCGTTGATTAATCTTTCCTTTTCTACTACATGTTCATAGCGTTCTTTAGAAAGTAAACCAACCTCGTAACCGATTTTAGAGAGGCGAATGTCTGCATTATCTTGTCTAAGTAGAAGTCTATACTCAGCTCTAGATGTCATCATACGATATGGCTCTTTTGTTTCCTTAGTAACAAGGTCATCAATCAATACTCCAATGTATGAATTAGATCTATCTAAAATCATTGGCTCCTTACCAAGTAATTTTAATGCAGCATTAATTCCAGCTACCAATCCCTGAGCTGCTGCTTCTTCATATCCACTGCTACCGTTAAACTGACCTGCAGCAAATAAGCCATCAATATTTTTAAATTCAAGACTGGCTTTTAACTGAGTAGCATTAATACAATCATATTCAATCGCATATGCGTTACGAACAATTTTACAATTTTCCAAACCAGGAACAGTATGGTACATTGCATACTGAACATCCTCTGGCATTGATGAACTCATACCACCAATATACATTTCATTAGTATTTAGGCCTTCTGGTTCAACAAAAAGCTGATGACGATTTTTATCAGCAAAACGAACAACCTTATCTTCAATACTTGGGCAATATCTAGGACCTGTTCCTTCAATTACTCCAGAATACATTGGTGATCTATCAAGATTAGCTCTAATAATCTCATGAGTCTTTTCATTAGTATATGTTAAATAACATGGAACCTGCTCAATCTGAACATCATCTGGATTTGTGCTAAATGAAAAAGGAACAATAGGGTTATCACCTAATTGTATTTCCATCTTTGAATAATCGATTGAACGACTATCAACTCTTGCCGGAGTACCAGTTTTAAAGCGGTTCATTTCTACATTATTATCAGTTAATGATTGAGTTAAATGGTTAGCTGCTTTCAAACCATTAGGACCAGTGTGTTCAATAACATCTCCGTATAAACATCTAGCTCTAAGGTAAGTACCAGTACAAATAACAACTGCTTTAGCGTAATAAGTTGCACCAGATAAAGTCTTAACACCTTCAACTTTTCCATTGTTTACTATTAATTCAGTAACCTCAGCCTGTCTTAAAGTAAGATTATCTGTATCCTGCATAGTTTTTCTCATTCTAAGAGAATATGCAGCTTTGTCAGCCTGAGCTCTAAGTGAATGTACAGCAGGACCCTTAGATGAATTAAGCATCTTGGACTGAATGAAAGTATGATCGATATTTATACCCATCTGTCCACCAAGAGCATCTAACTCTCTAACTAGATGTCCTTTAGAACTTCCACCAATATTTGGATTACATGGCATTAATGCGACTGAATCCATACTAACAGTAAAACAAATTGTATTTAATCCCATTCTAGCTGAAGCTAAAGCTGCTTCACATCCAGCATGACCAGCTCCAATAACAACAACATCATAGGACTCTTCTACGTATGACATAATAACTCCTTAATTAACCTCAATTATTTACCCATACAAAATGTACTAAAAATCTTATTTGCCAAATCATCTTCTATAGTTTCACCAGTAATCTCACCAAGGAAATTATAGGCATCCATTAAATCTATTGAGAAGAAATCTTCTGGCATCATATTATCTATACTTGTAATAACATTCAATAAACTATTCTTTGCATTTGAAAGACAACCAGCCTGACGAGAGTTTGTAATATATAAAGTGTCGTCAGATTTAACTTCACCTGCAAAAAACATATCAGTAATTTTTGACTCAAGTGTATCTAAGCCATCCATACTTACAGATGAAAAAGAAATAACAGGTTTATTATATTTATTGCATATATCTTCCTCGCTAATTACTGTATCGAGGTCAGATTTATTAAGTAATATAATTACTTTTTTATCTAGAATTTTATTGATAATAAATTCATCATCCGAATCCATTGGTCTTGATGAATCTAAAACAAACAAAATTAAATCTGCATCTTCTATAGAATCGATTGCTTTATCTACACCAATCTTTTCAACTACATCATCGGTTTGTCTGATACCTGCAGTATCAATGATATTAAGAGAAACTCCATTAATAGTAATCTGCTCCTCTAATGTATCTCTTGTAGTTCCAGGAATATCTGTAACAATTGCTCTCTCTCTTCTAGATAAAGTATTAAGCAAAGAAGATTTACCTGCATTAGGCTTTCCTAAAATAAGTGTATTAATACCTTCTTTTAAAATATGTCCTGAATTAAAAGAATTAATTAAATTATCAACTGTAGTAATTAATGAATTAACCTTTTCTCTTAACTGCTCTGGGTATCCAGTTAAATCGTAATGTTCTGGATCATCTAAAGCAGATTCTATAAATGCAGTTTCATATAAAATCTTATCTCTTAAATCAACAATAATTTTATTTAATGAACCAGATAACTGCTTTATAGAATTCTTCATAGCAAGTTCTGAATTAGAAGAAATTAAATCCATGATAGATTCAGCTTCTGATAAATCTATACGTCCATTCAAAAATGCTCTTTTTGTAAATTCTCCTGGCTCTGCTATTCTTGCTCCTGCATTTATTAAAAGACTAAGTACCTTTTTAAGAACTAAAATTCCACCATGACAATCAATTTCAATTGTATCTTCAGTAGTGTAGCTTCTTGGTCCTTTCATTATCATGACTAAAACTTCATCTACTACTTCTGAATCAGCAACAATATGTCCATATTGAATGGTATGAGTGTCGCAATCTGCTAATTTATTTTTTCCACGAAAAATAGAATCAACTATAGAAATTGATTCTTCTCCACTGACACGAATAATACCAATGCCAGAACTATTTAATGATGTAGCAATTGCGCATATTGTATCACTTTGATACATAGTCTCCTCCATATTTGTCAATTAATAAATAAAAGAAGGATTCTTCAATTTATTAATAAACAAAGTCAAAGGGTTAGTCTAATTATAAAGACTAACCCTTGACATCAATTATTTCTTAAGAGTAATAACAACGTAGCGGTATGGCTCTTCACCCTCTGAATGAGTTGTAACATTATTATCATTCTGAAGTGCTGAATGAATAATACGTCTTTCGTAAGGATTCATAGCCTCAAGAGTAACTGCCTTCTTTGTTCTCTTAACCTTGCTTGCCATGTTCTTTGCAAGATTTTCGAGTGTCTCTTTTCTACGACGTCTATAATCTTCAGTATCAATCTTAACTCTAGTATAGTTCTCAGATGAACGATTAACCGCAAGATTTGTAAGATACTGCAATGAATCAAGTGTCTGACCACGCTTACCAATAAGAACACCCATCTCTGGACCAGCTAAATCAATTGAAAGTGTCTTATCAGACTCTTCATAATCCATTGAAATGTTAACTTCAAGCTGCATAGCTTCGAAAACACCATTTAAAAATTCTAAAGCAACTTCCTTAGGATCTTCTTCAGAAGAAATAACAACTTTAATAACAGCATCCTTAGATCCAATCCCAAGAAAACCATTACTTCCTTCTTCAAGAACTTCATATTTAACCTGATCAGAAGTAATGCCTAAAGAAACAGTTGCATTAGTAAGAGCATCTGCAACAGTCTTACCTGTAAACTCTTTGAATTCCATTTTATTTCCCCCTTATTTATTATTTTTTTCGTTAAATTCTTTTACAAGATTAGCCTTTGCAGCAAGAGAATTTGAACTTGCCTTTGATCTAAATTCTTCAGCATTCTTTAATGCTTCAGAATTATCTTTAACAAGATTTGCCTTGTCAGTCATTGAAGTGCTTGAAAACTTTGTAGACATACGAGCTGCTTCATATATTTGAGCCTGACGAATGCCACGCTTTTCAGCCTTAGCAGCTGCCTTATCCTTGTTCTTCTCAATTATACTTTCAAGATCAATCTTTTCAAAATGCTTATTTAAGAAGTACTGCTGAACTACACGAACTAAAGCACCAGCAATCCAGTATAAACCAAGACCTACAGGAACTGTAAAGCAGATAAAAAGTGACATAAGTGGCATCATAAGATTCATTGTCTTCATCTGTGCTGCCATCTGCTCTGACTGTCCTTCAGTAGACTGTGGAGTAAGCTTAATGTTTAACATCTGTGATAAATAAGAAATTACTGGAATAAGCAAAGCACAGAAAATTAAAAGGAAATCTTTCTTTTCTGAAGCCCATCCAAACTTAATAAGATTAAGTGGAGTATCACTAATGTTAAGTACAAATAAGTAGTTAATCTTTTCAAGCTTAGCTACAACAGTATCAATAGATGATGTTAAATCAGGAAAAGCATTTGTAAGTGCATCCCAACCTGATGAAGGAAGCTTATAAAGAACATCTACTAAATAATTAGAAACTACAGTCTTATCGCTAACTGTAAAATCATAGTTAACATTTCTAAGATTAGCTGAATCTGCAATATTAGTCATAGTCTTTGCAAATCCATCTGTAGCCATAATTCCGTTAACAAGCTCTGTAAATACATTTTTTACAGAAGTAATATAAGCAGGAACATTATAGAATACTCTATAAAGAGCAAAAAGAATAGGCATCTGGATTAACATGTAAACACAGCTACCAGTTGGTGAAATACCGTATTTATCATAAAGTGCCTGAGTTTCCATCTGCTGCTTTTGCATACTATCCTGGTCTTTTGCACCCTTATACTTATCCTGAATAGCTTTCATTTCAGGCTGCATCTTACGAGTTAAAACAGCAAACTTCTGCTGCTTGTAAGTAAGTGGAAACATGCAAAGATAGATAACAAAAGTGAAAATAAAAATTGTAAGAGCTATGTTTTCAATGCCAATGCTAGCAAGTAAAACATAAATCTTATCCATAATCCATCCTAATAATACTGCGATAGGTCCAAGGATAGAACCACCATAAGCGGTAAGTAATAAATCGCTCAACGTAAAACCTCCAGTTAATTAAGGAACCGGATCAAATCCACCATGTGAAAAAGGATTACATCTAATAATTCTCCAAAGAGCTAAACCGCCGCCTTTAATAGCCCCATATTTTTCAACTGCTTCAAGTCCATAAGCAGAACATGTAGGACAATAAGGACATTTGGTGGTTTTCATTGGTGAAAGATATTTTCTATAAAACTTAATTAAAAATATAAATAACTTCTTCAACATGATAGAAAAGATGATTCCAATTATTTACGAGTTACTTTGTGAAGATTTGCAAGATGAAGCAAGGATTTTTGTATTTCATCAAAATTAGCGGAAGCTGCGGCTTCTCTTACAACGACTACAATGTCCAAACCACTATTGAACATCTCTTCATTTAGTCTATAACTTTCTCTTATCAGTCTCGTCAAATGATGCCTAACTACTGAATTTCCAACCTTTTTACTTACAGAAATTCCAATACGATTTCGATCTGTATTATTATGGTAGATATACATTACAAGCTGTCTATTAGCTTTTGACACACCTCTTCTGTACACGAGCGTGAAGTCTTTATTCTTTTTTAGAGATTCACTAAATTCCATAACAATATTTTCCTTTTAAATAAGAAGAAAGACCACATGGTCTGTGGCCTAAGCTGATAATTTCTTTCTTCCTTTTGCACGTCTAGCTGCAAGAACCTTACGTCCACCAGCTGTGCTCATTCTTGATCTAAATCCATGTACTTTGGATCTCTGTCTCTTTTTTGGTTGATATGTCATCTTCATAATATATCCACCTCCTCTTATGAGAAAACATCAGTTGAAATTATAACGTCAAAAGCCTATAAAGTCAATAAAAAATCACTTATTTAATATTTTAAGGTGCTGTGGATAACTCAAAAACACAATATCTCTACTTGCACTCAAAATTAGAATACAAAATATAGTGTAAAAGTCGCAAAAAAAATTTCAATCTTATCTACATTGTGTGGAAAACTATGTGGATAAACTGGAAAAAAATCAATTTTATCCACATAAATTATAAAAAATAATGTAAAATAAGAAATATAAATGTGGATAAATCGATTTTTCAATATGTGGATAACTATAATTTCAATATTAGAGGCCCAAATTTGCGAAATAAGACATTTTACAATTTACACAACCCCCTACACCAATTTGTAGTAAATATTGATAAAAAGCCGTATATAGGGTAGAATATAGAATAGTTTAAAATGTGGATAAAAGGGAAATTGTATGGAAGAACTTGTCAAAAAATGGGACGATGTCCTAGATTATCTTAAAACTGAGTATAGTATCTCAGATGTATCTTATAATTCTTGGTTAAAACCTCTCGAATTATTTCAAATAGAAGATAATAAACTTTACATTACTTACAACGGTGATCAAAACCAGATGACAATTGGTTATATTACAAGAAAGTATGCTACACCAATTAAAGTAACAATTGCAGAAATAACTGGAATGCAATTCGATGAAATCATTTTCATTACTCAAGAAAACGCAAATCAAATTAAAAAGGAAAAAAATATTGATCTAATTAAAATAGAAGAAAGTGCTCCATTTGAAGAAAAACGAATGGTCAACACTACTATTAATCCTAAGTTTACATTTGAAAATTTTGTCGTTGGTAGAAATAACAGATTTGCTCAGACTGCAGCACTTGCGGTAGCAGAATCTCCAGGAGAATTTTACAATCCTCTCTATATATATGGAGGACCTGGTCTAGGCAAAACTCACTTAATGCAAGCTATTGGAAATTACATCGAAAATCAAAATCCAAATACTCATATATTATATGTAACTTCAGAAGAGTTTACTAATGAAGTAATTGAAAACATGAGAACAAACAATAATGCTACAGCAATGCAGCGTTTCAGAGATAAATATAGAACTGTTGATGTTCTCATGGTTGATGATATTCAATTTATTATAGGTAAGGAAGCAACTCAGGAAGAGTTTTTCCATACATTTAATGCATTACATGCAATGGGAAAACAGATAGTTATTTCATCTGATAAACCTCCTAAGGATATGGAAACATTAGATGATCGTTTCAAATCAAGATTCGATATGGGTCTTATGGCTGATATTGGATATCCAGATTACGAAACTCGTATGGCTATCCTTAATAGAAAGATTGAAGAAAAAAATTTCAATTTGGATGAATCAATTAGAAAGTACATTGCTGAAAATATTCAGTCAAACATCCGAGAAATCGAAGGCGCTCTTAATAAATTAATAGCTTTCTCAAGACTTGAAAAGATTGATATTACAATGGATATAGCTGAGAGAGAATTACAAAACTTTATTTCTCCTAACATTTCAAGAGAAATAACTCCTCAGTTAATTATAGAAGTAGTTGCTGAACACTTTAATATTACAGTTGATCAGATGGCTTCTAAAAATAGATCAAGTTCCGTAGTTAGACCAAGACAGATAGCCATGTATTTATGTAATACAATGACTGATTCTTCATTACAAGCTATTGGTCTTCTACTTGGCGGACGAGACCATTCAACAATCATCCACGGAGCTAACAAAATCGAGGATGAAATAGTTAAGGATGAAAACACAAAGAATCTTGTAGAAACAATCAAGAAAAAGATTAATCCTAATTAATGTTAATAACTTGTTGATAACTATGAAGATAAGTTGTGATTTAATTGTTAATTGTTTGTAGACAATTTTTTGTTTAAAAATTTAAACATTTTTTATTCACAAATTATCCATATATTATCAATACTTAATTCACAGATTTTCAAAAGTTATTAATCAATGTTTTACGTATAAATACTGGTGTTTCACAGTTATATACAAATCAACAACCTATAAGAAGAATACTTAGAAAATAAATTATATTTTTTATGTTTAAGAAAGGGAGCACACGAAATGAAAATATCTTGTCAAAAAGCTGACCTTGTTAAAGGAGTTAATATTGTATCAAAGGCAGTCCCAACTAGAACTACAATGGCAATACTTGAATGTATTCTTATTGATGCTTCTTCTGGAGAAATAAAACTTACTGCTAATGATATGGAAATTGGAATTGAAACTATTGTTAGTGGAACAATACATGAAAGAGGAATCATTGCTCTAGATGCAAAGAAATTTTCTGAGATTGTTAGAAAGCTTCCTGAAAACGAAGTTACTATAGAAACAGATACATCTTTCAAAACATCTATTACATGTGAAAAAGCTAAGTTTGATATTATAGGAAAATCTGGAGAAGACTTCTCTTATATTCCAGTAATCCAAAGAAATCAGCCAATCGTTATTTCTCAGTTAACACTTAGAGATATTATTAGACAGACAATATTCTCAGTTGCTGATAATGAAAACAATAAGTTAATGACTGGTGAGCTTATTGAAATTAAAGATAACAAGCTTAAGGTTGTAGCACTTGATGGACACAGAGTTTCAATTAGAAATGTAGAATTAAAAAATCCAGCTAATGATGTTAAGGTTGTAGTACCAAAGAAAACTTTAAATGAAATCATCAAGATTATTGATGGTGGTATTGATGATGAAGTAAATATTTACGTTACTGATAATCATATTATTTTTGAATTTGACCAGACTACAGTTGTATCTCGTATTATTGAAGGTGAATTCTTCAAGATTGAACAGATGCTTTCAGCTGATTATGAAACAAAGGTTAAGATTAACAAGAGAGAATTCTTTGATTGTATCGACAGAGCTACAATTCTTGTTAACGAAGGTGATAAGAAGCCTATTATTGTAAATGCAGTAGGAAATACAATGTCTCTTACTATCTCATCTTTCATTGGAACAATGAATGAAGATATTGATATTGTTAAAGAGGGTAAGGACATTATGATTGGCTTTAACCCTAAGTTTGTATTAGATGCACTTAAGGTTATTGATGATGAAGAAATCAATCTTTTTATGCTTAATGCAAAGAGTCCTTGCTTCATTAAGGATGATAATGGTTCATTCATTTACATCGTTCTTCCTGTTAACTTTAATAATCCAGGAGCAAACTAATGGAAAAAATATATATACGTGATGAATTTATAAAGTTAGGCCAGTTACTTAAACTGGCTAACTTAGTTGAATCTGGAGCAATGGCTAAGGAAGTCATTGAAGAGGGATTAGTAAAATATAATGGCGAGGTTGAAACTCGTCGTGGTAAGAAAATCTATCCAGGTGATGTTGTTGAATTTAATGGAGAAAGTGTAACAGTTACTAATGATAATTAAATCCATTGAGCTGGAAAATTTTAGAAACTATGACTCACTTAGCATTAATTTTGATGAGCATACTACTATTCTTTTCGGTGACAATGCCCAAGGAAAGACTAATATTTTGGAGTCTGCCTATATGTCTGGAACAACAAAATCCCATAAAGGCAGTCGAGATAAAGAAATTATTAAATTTGGTAAAGATGAAAGTCATATAAAAACTATTGTCACAAAAAACAATAGAGATTATCAAATAGATATTCATCTCAAAAAAAATAAATCAAAAGGAATTGCTATTAATAGAGTTCCAATTAAAAAAGCAGCAGATTTATTTGGTCTTATAAATATAATATTCTTCTCACCTGAGGACTTAAATATTATAAAAAATGGTCCTTCAGAAAGAAGAAAATTTATGGATGCAGAGCTTTGTCAGATAGATAAAATCTATCTTTCTGATCTTACAAATTACAATAAAGCTCTAAATCAAAGAAATGCTTTGTTAAAAGAGATGATTTATAAGCCAGAATTAAAGGAAACTCTATCCATTTGGGATGAGCAGCTTATTAATTATGGCAAAAAAATCATTAACAGACGTCAGCAGTTCATAAACGATATAAATATCATTGTTAAAGATATTCATTCAAAGATTACATCTGGCAAAGAAAATATAGATGTTAGCTATGATCCTAACATTGAAGATATTTTCTTTTTAGATGAGCTTGTTAAAAACAAAGAAAAAGACATGAGATTTTGTCAAACTTCAGTTGGTCCCCATAGGGATGATATTAAAATAACTGTTGATGGAATTGATATTAGAAAGTTTGGAAGTCAGGGACAACAGCGTACCTGTGCCTTATCTTTAAAGCTTTCAGAAATAAAGCTTGTTGAAAATACAATAAATGATAAACCAATATTACTTTTAGATGATGTTTTATCAGAGCTTGATAAGAATCGTCAAAGTGATTTATTAGATAATTTACTTGATACACAAACCATCATTACTTGTACTGGAATCGATGAATTTGTTAAAAATCGATTTATGTTAAATACAGTTTATAAAGTAACTGATGGGTCTATAGAATTAAAAACGGAGGAGCTAAATGGCAGCAGAAATTAATCAGGAATATGGTGCAGACCAAATACAGATTCTAGAAGGTCTTGAAGCAGTTAGAAAAAGACCTGGTATGTATATTGGTTCAACCTCTGAGAGAGGTCTTCATCACTTAGTGTATGAGATAGTTGATAATGCTGTTGATGAAGCCTTAGCAGGATTTTGTACTCATATTCAGGTAACAATTAATCCAGATAATTCAATAACTGTTATAGATGACGGTAGAGGAATTCCTACTGGTATCAACCACAAAGCTGGTATACCTGCAGTAGAAGTTGTATTTACTGTACTTCATGCTGGAGGAAAATTCGGCGGTGGCGGTTACAAGGTTTCAGGTGGACTTCACGGTGTAGGTGCATCTGTCGTTAATGCTCTCTCAAATTGGGTTGAAGTTGAGATTAAACGTGAAGGAAAAATCTTTAAGCAGAGATACGAACGTGGTAAAACAATGTATCCTCTTAAAGAAATCGGCACATGTCCTGTAGAAGAAACAGGTACAAAGGTAACATTCCTTCCTGATGATACTATTTTTGAGACAACTATTTTTGATTATAAGACACTTAAAGTAAGACTTAGAGAAACTGCATTCCTTACAAAGGGTCTTAGAATTACACTTACTGATACAAGAGGTGAAGAGCCTAAGGAAGAAAGCTTCCATTACGAGGGCGGTATTAAAGAATTTGTTCAGTATATAAACCGTGGAAATAAGCCTCTTTACGATGATGTTATTTATTGCGAAGGTACTAGGGATAACATTTATGTTGAGGTTGCTATGCAGCACAACGATGGTTATCAGGACCAGGCATACAGCTATGTAAATAACATCGTTACTCCTGAAGGTGGTACACATCTTACAGGTTTTAGAGGTGCGCTTACAAAGGTATTTAATAAATACGCTAGAGATAACAAGATTTTAAAAGATAACGACCCACAATTAGATGGTGATGATATTAGAGAAGGATTGGCAGCAATCATCTCTATCAAGATTGAAGAGCCACAGTTTGAAGGTCAGACAAAGCAGAAGCTTGGAAATTCAGAAGCTAGAGGTGCTGTAGATTCAATTGTTACTGAACAGTTAACATGGTTCCTTGAGCAAAATCCAGCAACTGCAAAGCTTATTTGCGAAAAATCTCTTCAGGCACAAAGAGCTAGAGAGGCTGCAAGAAAGGCTAGAGATTTAAGTAGACGTAAGACTCCACTTGAAGGAATGTCACTTCCAGGAAAGCTTGCTGATTGTTCAGATAAAGATCCTAAGAACTGCGAAATCTTTATCGTAGAGGGAGATTCCGCTGGTGGTTCTGCAAAGACTGCTAGAAGTCGTGCAACGCAGGCTATTCTTCCACTTCGTGGTAAGATTCTTAACGTAGAAAAAGCTAGAGAAGATAGAATCTACGGAAATGCAGAAATTCAAGCTATGATTACAGCATTCGGTACTGGTATTCATGAAAACTTTGATATTTCAAAGCTTCGTTACCACAAAATCATTATCATGACTGATGCCGATGTTGACGGTGCTCATATTGCAACACTTATGCTTACATTCTTGTATAGATTTATGCCAGAGCTTATTAAGCAGGGTTATGTATATCTTGCTACTCCTCCACTTTATAAGTTGGAGAAAAACAAAAAGGTTTGGTATGCATATTCTGATGAAGAATTAAATCAGATTCTTACTGAAGTTGGTCGTGATTCAAGTAATAAGATTCAGCGATACAAAGGACTTGGTGAGATGGATGCTGAGCAGCTTTGGGAAACAACAATGGATCCTGAAAAGAGAATACTTAAGCGTGTTGTTATTGATGATGAAGATGTATCAGAAATAAACGTTACATTCTCAACTCTTATGGGCGACAATGTTGAGCCAAGACGTGAATTCATCGAGGCTAACGCAAAGTACGTACAGAACTTAGATATCTAAAAACCTATTAAAAATTCGGGCTTCGCCCGATAGGAGCAAAAAAGGAAAAATATGGACGACAAAATTTTTGATAATATTCATGATGTTGACCTAAAAGAAACTATGGAAAACTCTTATATCGATTATGCCATGAGCGTTATTGCTTCACGTGCACTTCCAGATGTAAGAGATGGTCTAAAACCAGTTCAGCGTAGAGTATTATTCTCTATGATTGAACTTAACAATGGTCCCGATAAGCCACACAGAAAATGTGCTCGTATTGTCGGTGATACAATGGGTAAATATCACCCTCATGGTGATAGTTCTATTTATGGTGCACTTGTCAACATGGCACAGGAATGGAACACACGTTATCCACTAGTAGACGGACATGGTAACTTTGGTTCTGTTGATGGTGATGGCGCCGCTGCCATGCGATACACAGAAGCACGTCTCTCAAAGATTTCTATGACAATGTTTGGTATCAACTACAAGGATGATAAATTCACTCTTGGTAAAGATATCGATATGGATGGCGTAGATTTCATGCCAAACTTTGATGAGACTGAAAAAGAGCCTACTGTTCTTCCAGCCCGCTACCCTAACCTTCTTGTAAATGGTACAACAGGTATTGCCGTTGGTATGGCTACCAATATTCCACCTCACAATCTTCGTGAAATTATTGGAGCAGTTAACAAAATCATTAATAACCAGATTGAAGAAGATAGAGATACAGATATCGAAGAAATTCTTAATATCGTTAAGGGACCAGACTTCCCTACAGGTGGCGTAATTCTTGGAAAAGCAGGAATTGAAGAAGCTTATCGTACTGGTAAAGCTAAAATCAGAGTTCGTGCCGTTTCAGAAATCGAGCCAATGGATAATGGTAAAAACAGAATTGTTGTTACCGAAATCCCATACAACGTAAACAAAGCTCGTTTAATTGAAAAAATTGCAGAGCTTCACAAGGATAAAAAAATCGACGGAATTACTGACCTTCGTGATGAATCATCACGTGAAGGTATGCGTATTTGTATTGAGCTTAGACGTGATGTTAATCCTAACATCATCCTTAATCAGCTCTATAAGCATACTCAGTTACAGGATACTTTCGGTGTTATTATGCTTGCCCTTGTTGATAATCAGCCAAAGATTCTCAACCTTAAGGAAATGCTTACACATTACTTAAATCACCAGAAGGATGTTGTAACTCGCCGTACAAAGTATGAGCTTAACAAGGCAGAAGAAAGAGCACATATCTTAGAGGGATTACTTATTGCTCTTGATAACATTGATGAAGTTATTCAGATTATCAGAAGTTCAGCTGATGTAAGCACTGCAAAGCTTACATTGATGGAGCATTTTGGTCTTTCTGATGCTCAGGCTCAGGCTATTGTAGATATGCGTCTTCGTGCTCTTACAGGTTTGGAGCGCGACAAGATTCAGCAGGAATACAACGAATTACAGGTACTTATTGGAAAATTGAAGGCTATTCTTTCAGACGAAAAGGTACTTCTTTCAGTTATAAAAACTGAAATTACAGAGATTGCTGAAAAGTATGGTGATGATAGACGTACATCTATCGGATATGATGAATACGATATCAGCATGGAGGATATGATTCCAGTTACTAACACAGTTGTTACATTTACAAAGCTTGGTTATATCAAGCGTATGAATGAGGATAACTTTAAGGCTCAGCACCGTGGTGGTAAGGGAATTAAGGGTATGGATACAATAGATGACGATTATGTAGTAGAAATGCTTATGATGTCATCTCACGATTATCTGCTCTTCTTCACTAACAAGGGACGAGTATATCGT
The DNA here is from genome assembly GCA_902775195.1 of uncultured Pseudobutyrivibrio sp. Classification (GTDB taxonomy): domain Bacteria; phylum Bacillota; class Clostridia; order Lachnospirales; family Lachnospiraceae; genus Pseudobutyrivibrio. The sequence goes on along the minus strand of CACYLQ010000015.1, from coordinate 1,950 downwards.
ATAAAGGCATATGAAATTCCTGAAAGTAGCCGTACAAGCCGTGGTATAGCTATAGTTAACATTCTTCAGCTTCAGCCTGATGAAAAGGTAACAGCTATGATTCCTATTGAGGATTACCACGAGGATAAATATTTATTCATGGCTACAGCTGACGGCTTCGTTAAGAAAACAAAGATTACAGAATACGATAACATCAGAAAGAACGGACTTACTGCTATCACTCTTCGTGATGACGATAAGCTTATCGAAGTTAAGCTTACAGACGGTAAGGAAGATGTAATCATGGTTACAAAATATGGCCAGGCTATTCGCTTTAGCGAAACTGAGGTTAGACCTACAGGCCGTGCAACCATGGGTGTTATAGGTATGAACCTTGCAGCTGATGATATGATTATCGGAATGCAGATGATTTCTCAGGGCAAGTCTCTGATGACTGTATCTGAAAATGGTTTAGGTAAGTGTACATTGATGACAGAATTTAACACAATCCACCGTGGTGGTAAGGGTGTTAAGTGCTACAAGATTACTGAAAAGACAGGTAACCTTATTGGTGCAAAGGCTGTAGAAAAAGATGACGAAGTAATGCTCATTAATACAGCTGGAACTATAATCAGAATTGAGGTAGCTGGTACAGCTCTTCTCAGTAGAATTACATCAGGTGTAAAGCTTATCGATTTGAAGGAAAATACTAAGCTAATTAGCATCGCAAAAGTTAGAAAAAGTGAGACAATTCTGGAAAATGACGATGAAAATGTAGGCGAAAATTAGTGTTAAAAACTTTATAAAAAAAAATTTGGGAAATCTTTAAGATTTCCCTATTTTTTTGTTGACTTTATTGGAATACTCTAGTAGAATAACACTTGCGTCGAACAAAAGAAGAAATACCTACAACTTGGAGAAGTACTCAAGAGGCCGATATGGTGCCATAGCCAAGTGGTAAGGCAAAGGTCTGCAACACCTCTATCACCAGTTCAAATCTGGTTGGCACCTCTAATTTAAATCCCTCGACCCTAGTAAATGGGGGCGAGGGATTTTTGTTTACATAAAAACTAACTGTTCAAAAATGTGAGAAAGGAGAATTTTGCAATGACAATTTATGACGAGTTAGTAGCTCGTGGCCTGATTGCCCAGGTGACAAACGAGGAAGAAATTAAAAAATTAATTAATGAGGGCAAGGCAACTTTCTATATCGGCTTTGATTGTACTGCAGATAGCCTTACTGCTGGTCACTTTATGGCCCTCACATTAATGAAGAGATTACAGATGGCTGGCAATAAGCCAATTGCCCTTATAGGCGGTGGTACAACTATGATTGGTGATCCATCAGGTCGTACTGATATGAGAAAGATGCTTACTAGAGAAGACATTAATCATAATGCTGAATGCTTTAAGAAGCAGATGGAGCGTTTCATTGATTTCAGCGATGGTAAGGCTCTTATGGTAAACAATGCTGATTGGTTACTTGACCTTAACTACGTAGACCTTTTAAGAGAGGTTGGAGCTTGCTTCTCAGTTAACAACATGCTTCGTGCAGAGTGCTACAAGCAGCGTATGGAAAAGGGTCTTTCATTCCTTGAGTTTAACTACATGATTATGCAGTCTTATGACTTCTATCACTCTTCTTACAGATTCACAGGGTAAGAAGATGGGCAAGACAGCTGGCAATGCAGTATGGCTTGATCCTAATAAAACATCTCCATTTGATTTCTATCAGTATTGGAGAAATGTTGGTGATGCTGATGTTCTTAAGTGCATCCGTATGCTTACATTCCTTCCAATGGAAGAAATCGAAAAGATGGACAGCTGGGAAGGTGCTCAGCTTAACGAAGCTAAGGACATCTTAGCTTATGAGCTTACTCAGATGGTTCACGGTACAGAGGAAGCAGATAAGGCTCGCGAGGCTTCAAAGGCACTTTTCGCAGGTGGAGCTAATTCTGAGAATATTCCATG
>CACYLQ010000014.1 GCA_902775195.1 uncultured Pseudobutyrivibrio sp. | reverse complement strand
GAGGAAAAAGGTGGATGTTAAAGACTGGTCTACTATTGACCACGACGAGCAAAAGCTTTTTTCAATAATAGAGCATTATTTGATAGATAAAGGGTTTTCCTATCGACCAGGTGTATGGAACCATTGCAATTGGCTGGTTGCTAGTCTTTGCCTGTATGTTTTTTGATATAGATCCACTTGGATTCCTTTTTAGATAAAATAAACTCAATTTGTTGCAAAATTGTGCTATTATATATTTAAGCAGACAATGATGTCCCGCCAAGGGCTAATTGTCTGCTTTTTTACTTTATAGGAAATTGCTCTGCAATCTCCTATAAAGTAAAAAGCACACTTTGTGTGCAAATATGTGTCTCGGCGGCAGATGAATTTAATTGCTTGCAGCTATTGCCGCCTCGCACTGCTAGAGTTTTGCAAAGCAAAACTCTTACTTGTATTTATTTATATGGAAAGAAGAATTGAGCCAATGAAAGATGGATTTATAAAGGTTGCTGCCGTAACCCCTAAGGTAAAGGTGGCAGATGTGGATTATAACTGTCAGGAAATCTGCCAGTGGATTGATAAGGCGATGGCTGAAGGTGTTAAGGTGATGGTTTTTCCAGAACTTTGCATCACAGGCTACACCTGCCAGGATTTATTTTTGCAGGACAGATTACTTGAGGAAGCATTGGAAGGGTTGCAGACAATCTCTGCCCGCGCCAAAGATGTTGATGCCCTTATATTTGTGGGACTGCCACTTGCCATAAAGGGAAAACTATACAATGTGGCAGCCGCAATTAACAAAGGCAGAGTAGTTGGAATTGTTCCAAAGACATTTCTACCTAATTACAATGAGTTTTACGAAGCACGACATTTTCATTCTGGAAAAGACATAAATACGTATATACGAATTGGCGAAGATGAGGTGCCAGTAACAACCAATCAAATTTTCACCTGCGATGTCATGCCTTCACTTAGAATTGCAGTAGAGTTATGCGAGGATTTATGGGTGCCAAATCCACCTAGTATCAGCCATGCCTTGGCAGGTGCAAACCTCATAGTAAATCTGTCAGCCTCTGATCAGATTATTGGGAAGGAGAGATACCGTAGAGAGTTGGTAAGTGGTCAGTCTGCAAGATTGGTTTGTGGATATATTTATGCATCGGCAGGCCCAAGTGAATCTACACAAGATGTAGTTTATTCAGGCCATAATATCATAGCGGAAAATGGAAAGCTTTTAGGGGATTCAAAGATTTTCTCTGAAGACATGTTGGTTACCGAAATCGATATGAAATTACTTGAGGCGTAGGAGAATGACCACCTATGAAGCAGGTGACCAGAGCCGCGAATATAATCAATACGTATATACGAATTTTGTCTTAAACAATTCAGAAACGAAACTTACACGTTTCATCGAACCAAAGCCATTCGTGCCTTCATCAGTAGAAGAACGAGAACTACGCTGCAACGAAATTATCACCATTCAGGCAATGGGCTTAAAGAAACGACTTGAACATATAGGCTGTAAAACTGCAGTTATTGGAATATCAGGAGGACTTGATTCTACATTGGCATTTCTTGTGACCCTTAAAGCCTTCGATTATTTAAACCTTGATCGAAAGGGAATAATTGCTGTAACCATGCCAGGCTTCGGCACCACAGACAGGACCTATGACAATGCAGTCAGATTAATAAAAGAAACTGGAGCCACCTTTAAGGAAATAAACATTAGTGTAGCAGTAAACCAACATTTCGCAGACATCAATCATAATCCGTCAAAACATGACATCACTTATGAAAACAGCCAGGCAAGAGAGCGAACCCAGCTGTTGATGGATATTGCAAATCAGGAGAACGGAATAGTAATTGGTACAGGAGATTTGTCGGAACTTGCCCTAGGCTGGGCCACCTATAACGGGGACCATATGTCTATGTACGCTGTGAATGCTTCCGTGCCAAAGACCTTGGTTCGCTACCTTGTAAAGTACTATGCAGATACAGTGGAAAATCAGCAGCTTAGCAAAACACTATACGATGTTTTGGATACGCCAGTATCACCAGAGTTGCTTCCTCCAACAGAGGGACAGATTTCTCAGAAGACAGAGGACTTGGTGGGACCATATGAACTCCATGATTTCTTCCTGTATCACATGCTGAGACTGGCACAGACACCTGCAAAGATTTTCCGCCTTGCCCATATCGCATTTACGAATCAGTATGATGATGAAACAATCTTAAAATGGGAGAAGACCTTCTATAGAAGATTTTTCGCACAGCATTTCAAGAGAAGCTGTTTGCCAGATGGGCCAAAGGTTGGTTCAGTGGCAGTTTCTCCAAGAGGAGATTTGCGTATGCCATCAGATGCCTGCGCAAACATTTGGTTAAAAGAACTGGAAGCGCTTTAAATGACCTTAGTAAAGAACACTTTTTGATTATTATAAAATGATTTGATAACTACCCATCAAGAAAATTTTAATAAAAATTAAATTTAACTCTTTACATTGCTAAAGTAATCGACTATAGTTTAATACATCAGTACAGTGAAGTGCTACAGTGTGAAAGCCCTCACTGTGCTTTTTTTGAACAACTACGAGAGGAGAAATTGATATGAAGAAAAGAATTCTAGCCTTTGTTCTTGCAGCTACTATGGCTGTTGGAATGGTAGGTTGCGGCAGCAAGAGTGCTGATACAGCAGCAACCACAACTGAAGGCGGTGCAGCTACAGCATCTGCTTCAAGCGATTTAAATGTAATGATTGAAACTCCTGTTGAGTCACTTGACCCACAGCAGGCAACTGATGGTACATCCTTCGAGGTTATCGCAGACTACACAGACGGACTTATGCAGATGGATAGTGATGGTAACCCTGTAAATGCTATCGCTGAAAGCTATGAGGTTTCTGAGGACGGACTTACATACACCTTCAAGCTTCGTCAGGATGCAAAGTGGAGCAATGGCACAGCAGTTACAGCAGCAGATTTCGTTTTTGCTTGGCAGAGAGCAGTTGACCCTGAGGTTGCTTCAGAGTACTCATACATGCTTAGCGACATCGGTCAGATTGTAAATGCAGAGGCAATTATCGCAGGTGAGAAGGATAAGAGCGAACTTGGTGTAACAGCAGTTGATGATTACACACTTGAGGTTTCCCTCAATGTTCCTGTTTCATACTTCCTTTCACTTATGTATTTCCCAACCTTCTATCCAATAAATGAGGAGTTCTTCACATCTTGCGGAGATACATTTGGAACAAGCCCTGAGACAACACTTTCAAACGGTGCTTTCGTTTTAGATTCTTACGAGCCAGCAGCAACAGCTTTCCACCTTACAAAGAATGCTGATTACTACGATGCTTCTAGAGTTCAGTTATCAGGACTTAACTATCAGGTTATCCAGGATTCTCAGACAGCACTTATGAGCTACCAGAATGGCGACCTTGATATCACACTTGTAAATGGTGATCAGGTTGAGCAGGTTTCTGCAGACCCTGAGTTCCAGACAATCGGTGCTGGTTACCTTTGGTATGTATCACCAAACCAGAAGGGTGTTAAGGAGCTTTCGAACCTCAACATAAGACTTGCTCTTTCAAACGCAATCAACCGTGATGATGTAACAAGCCAGCTTAACGATGGTTCACTTCCAACTTACACAGCAGTACCTCGTGATTTCTCTGCAGATTTCTCAGCTGATCAGGAGAAGTTCAAATCTGTATGTGCAGACGATGCAGAGGCAGCAGCTAAGTACTGGGAGGAAGGTCTTAAGGAGTTAGGAACAGATTCAATCACACTTGAGATGATTGTTGATGATGATGACGCTCCAAAGAAGGTTGCTACAGTACTTAAGTCTGAGTGGGAGACAACTCTTCCAGGACTTACAGTTGAAATCGTAACAGAGCCAAAGAAGCAGCGTGTTCAGGATATGCAGGAAGGCAACTTTGAACTCGGTCTTACAAGATGGGGACCTGACTACGATGATCCTATGACATACCTTGGAATGTGGGTAACAGATTGTGCTAACAACTACGGTCTCTGGACAAACTCTGAGTACGATTCAATCATCGCAGAGTGCACAACTGGTGACCTTTGCACAGAGCTTGACGCACGTCGTACACGTCTCTACGATGCAGAGCAGATTGTTATGGATGAGGCAGTTATCTTCCCAATCTACACAGCAGCAAACGCAACACTTGTTAAGGCAAACGTATCAGGAATCGACTTCCACCCTGTAGCACTTAACAGAGTATTCAAGGATACAGTAAAGCAGTAAGAAGCTTTTGATTATTGATTAAAGAGCGGGCCATGCTTTGATATTTAAGGTGTGGCCCAATACTTTTTTAAGAATGTGGAAAAGGAGTTTTCCCCATTCTTAAAGAAATATTTTAAAGGAGATAATGTAGTGAAAAAGTATATCTTAAAAAGAGTTCTAACTTCTATTGGAACTTTGCTTGCCATCATTCTGGTGCTTTTCATTCTGATGCATTTAATGCCAGGTTCACCTTTCAACGATGAAAAGTTATCAGAGGATCAGCGACAGGTTCTTTATTCAAAGTACGGGTTAGATCAACCAATCGTAGTCCAGTTCGGACAGTATGTTGTGAATATGTGTAAAGGAGATTTTGGTGTAAGTTACAATATCTCAAAGAACACTCCAATTTCACAGTTGATTCAGTCACGACTTCCAATTTCTATCAGAATAGGTTTCTTTGCGGTGCTTTTAGGTGCCTTGGTAGGCCTTATTTTAGGTTTGATTGCGGCACTGAAAAAGGACACCATTTTGGATACCATATGTACCATCATATCGGTAATCGGAGTGTCGGTTCCGTCCTACGTATTTGCCTTAGGACTAAGTTTTACACTTGGTTTCAAGTGGAAACTTTTCCCAATGCTCTACAGCACTGCAGATGAATTAAATTCCAGCGTAATGCCATCAATTGCTCTTTCAATGTTTACAATGGCATCAATCGCACGATTTACTAGAACAGAAATGATTGAGGTACTTGGCAGTGAGTATATGCTTCTTGCTGAAAGTAAGGGCTTGTCTGGAAGAAAATTGATTTTCTCCCACGCATTAAGAAACGCACTTATTCCTATCATTACTGTGCTTGCTCCACTCATCGTTGATTTGATGACAGGTTCTCTGGTAGTAGAAAAGATTTTTGCAATTCCTGGTGTTGGTAGCTTGCTTGTAAATGCAATTCAGTCCAACGACTACAACGTGGTTATTGCGCTTAGCTTTATCTATTCGGCAATGTACATTGCCATAATGCTTGTGGTTGATATCCTTTACGGAATTATCGATCCAAGAATTCGTTTGGGAAAGGAGGGAGACTAAGATGAGTGATGTTGCAACATATATCCCTACAGAAGATGATTTCAAGCTGAAGAACAATACAGAAGAATTAGGCTTGGATTCAAACTTTGCTTCCCAAAATTTTTGGAAGGAAGTAGTTATAAGATTCTTCAATAAAAGAAGTGCTGTAATCGGTCTGATTATGATTTTACTGATTATCGTATTTGCGATAATTGGACCGGGTATGAATGATTATACCTACGATGGAATGATTCAGGAGGAGAAAAATCTTGCTCCTAGAGTTGAGTGGCTTTCATGGCTTAGCTTTTTCAACGGATCAGAAACCATGACCACCTCAGTTGGAGATATTCAGGTCAACAAATATGAAGAGGGTGGTCTGACAGATACCTACTATTGGTTTGGTAGTGATATCTATGGTCGTGACCTTTGGACACGTTGCTGGGAAGGTACCAGAGTTTCCCTTATCATCGCCATAGCAGCAGCTCTTATCGATATGATTATTGGTATGAGTTACGGTCTGATTTCTGGATTCTTCGGTGGCAAGATTGATATGGTAATGCAGAGAATCCTTGAGATTTGTAATGGTATTCCTCGACTTGTTATTGTGACACTTTTGCTTTTGATTTTAAAGCCAGGTATGCTCACAATCATCTTCGCATTGCTTTTAACAGAGTGGGTAGGTATGAGCCGAATTGCCAGAGCAGAAATGCTCAAGCTTAAGGAACAGGAATTTGTTCTGGCTTCAAGAACCCTTGGTGCAGGAAGCTTCTTCATCATCTTTAAAGAGGTACTTCCAAATATTGTTGGACCAGTTATCACTCAGGTTATGTTCTCAATTCCTACAGCTATTTTCACAGAGGCTTTCTTAAGCTTCGTAGGTCTTGGTATTCCAGTTCCAAAGTGTTCTCTTGGTTCACTGATTTCGGATGGTTACAATTCATTTACAACTCATCCATATCAGATTATTCCACCAATCATTATCATGGCACTTTTGATGCTTAGCTTTAACTTGCTTGGCGACGGCTTACGTGAAGCCTTCGATCCTAAGATGAAAGAAATGTGAGGTACTTAACATGAATGAAGATTTTATTTTAGATATTCGCGACCTTGATATTTCTTTCAAGACAACTGCAGGAAATGTTCATGCGATTCGCGGAATCAATATCGATTTGGAAAAGGGCGAGACAGTGGCAATCGTTGGTGAGTCAGGCTCAGGAAAGTCTGTAACCATGAAAGCTGCTATGGGAATTCTCGCAAAAAATGCAACAGTAAACTCTGGAACTATCGAGTTTAAATATGAAAATGCTGAGGGTAAGCAAATTGTAGATATCCTTAAAAAGGATAAGAGATGGATTAGAAAGCATATCAATGGTAAAAGAATTGCCATGGTTTTCCAGGATCCAATGACATCCTTAGACCCTACTATGACCATCGGCAAGCAGCTGATGGAAGGTCTCTTATGGCATTTTAAAATGTCAAAGGAGGAGGCTAGACAGAAGTCTATTTCTCTATTGAAAGAGGTTGGAATTCAGGATGCTGAAAAGAGAATGAAGCAGTATCCACATCAGCTTTCAGGTGGTATGAGACAGCGTGTGGTTATTGCCATCGCACTTTCCTGCGACCCTGATTTGCTTATCTGCGATGAGCCAACCACGGCCCTTGATGTTACAATTCAGGCAAAGATTATTGAACTTATCAAGAAGGTTCAGAACGAGCGTGGAATTTCAGTTATCTACATCACACATGACCTGGGCGTTGTTGCAAAGGTGGCTGATTACGTTAACGTTATGTACGCTGGCAAGATTGTGGAGAAGGGCAAGATTAACGAGATTTTCTATGACCCACGTCATCCATATACCTGGGGACTTCTTTCTGCAATGCCAGATTTGAATACTGATGACCCAAGACTTTACACAATTCCTGGTTCACCACCAAATCTTTTGAATGAGAAGCCTGGAGATGCTTTTGCACCTAGAAATCAGTATGCCCTTAACATTGATGACAAGCTTGATCCACCAATGTTTAAGGTAACAGAGACTCATTATGCAGCAACCTGGCTGTTGGATGAGCGCGCTCCAAAGGTTGAGATGCCAAAGGAGTTGAAGGAAAGATTAGAAAGAATGAAGAAGGAGGCAGCAGAATATGGCAGTGAATTATAATGACAAGCCTCTTTTAAAGGTGGAGGGATTAAAGCAGCATTTCCCTATCAGCAAGAACTACACTGTAAAAGCAGTTGAGGGAGTATCCTTCGAGATTTATCCAGGGGAGACCTACGGTCTTGTTGGAGAGTCTGGCTCTGGAAAATCTACCATCGGAAGAAGTATCATTCGCCTTTACAATCCTACAGAGGGCAAGGTGACTTTCAACGATGTGGACATCAGTGGAAAACTTGAAAAATCAGACAAGAAGATGTTAAGAACTCAGATGCAGATGATTTTCCAGGATCCTATGTCATCACTGAACCCTCGAAAGAAGGTTGGAGATATCATCGGTGAGGGCCTTGATATTCATCACACCTACAAGGATAGAGCCGACCGTGACCGTCAGATTAAGGCGATTCTTGCAAAGGTTGGTCTTGCACCAGAGCACATTTCACGCTATCCACATCAGTTCTCTGGTGGACAGAGACAGCGTGTAGGAATAGCCCGCGCACTGATTATGAATCCAAAGCTTATCATCGCAGATGAGTGTATCTCCGCTTTGGACGTCTCAATTCAGGCACAGGTCGTTAATCTTATGAAGGATATCCAGCAGGAGACAGGGGCAGCATACTTGTTTATCGCCCACGATCTTTCAATGGTTAAGTACATCTCAGACAGAATTGGAGTACTTCATTTAGGCCACCTTTTGGAGACAGGAACCACAGATGAGATTTTCTCAAATCCTATTCATCCATATACCAAGAGTTTGCTTTCAGCAATCCCTGAGCCAAATCCGGTACTGGAGAAGAACAGAGTCTCTGAGACTTACGACTACAAGACCTCAGGCATCGACTACAACAAGGGCACAGAGCACCTTGTAAGCGGAAGCCACTATGTGAAGTGCACCGATGAGGAGTTTAAGGCCTGGGTGAAATAAATATTGACATCATTTGATATTTCATGTAGACTCGTTGCAATTATAAAAACGAGGACAAAGGCGTCACGATTTATCGTGACGCTTTTTTATATGTTCTCAAGAAAAGGAGGATAATGCTATGCAAAATTTTTTCTATTCCATTCCAACTAAAATTGCTTTTGGTAAAGGGTCTGTGGAACAGCTGCCTGATTTCGTCAAGGAGTTTGGAACTAAGGTTTTGATTGTCTATGGTGGTGGAAGCATCAAGAAGATTGGATTGTATGACACTGTAATTAAGCTTTTGGATAATGCTGGTATTTATCATACAGAGCTAAGTGGAGTTGAGCCAAACCCTAGACATACTACAGTGAATAAGGGCGCTGAAATAGCAAAAAAAGAGGGCATAGATGTTGTCCTTCCAATCGGAGGTGGAAGCACCATAGACTGTGCAAAGGCTATTGCGGCAGCCACCTTCTATGATGGTGATGCTTGGGACTTGGTTGAGGATAATAGTCTTGTAACAGATGCTTTGCCAATTATTTCAATTCTTACTCTTTCTGCAACTGGCTCCGAAATGGATTATTTCTCTGTAATTTCAAACATGGAGCTTAACGAGAAAAAAGGACTAGATAGTTATCTGCTCTACCCGAAATATTCTATTCTTGATCCCGAATATACCTATTCTGTTTCAAAGTACCAAACTGCATCTGGAACAGCAGATATTATGAATCACATAATGGAGGTCTATTTCAATGGTGTGGAGGATACATACATGCAGGAAAGAATTATGGAGGGCTTGCTAAAAACTTGTGCTCATTTCGGACCTATAGCATGTGAAAATCCAACAGATTACAATGCCAGAGCAAACCTTATGTGGACAGCCAGTTGGGCTATAAATGGCTTTATTGCATGTGGAAAGTTAGGCCCTTGGCCATGTCATGCTATGGAGCATCAGCTATCAGCCTACTATGATGTTACACATGGACATGGTCTTGCTATTATTACTCCAGTATGGATGGAGTACATTCTTAGCGATAAAACCGTGGATATGTTTGCAAATTATGCCCATGGAGTTTTCGATATTCCTTGGGAGGATGATAAATATGCTATGGCAAAGAAGGCTATTGAATGTACGAAAAATATGTTTGAAGAAATGGGGCTGTCACTAAATCTAAGGTCAATTGGTATTGAAGAGGATTCAAAGTTTGTGGAGATGGCAGAAAAAGCGGTAGCGGCTGGTACTGACAAATGCTATATCCCTCTCTTAGTAGATGATGTTGTAGAAATATATCGCAGATGCTTGTAACATTTTCACAAAATTACTAAAAGATATTAGAACTTTTAGACAATTCGTCCATAATTGATAAAAATACTCATTTTTTATTGACAGGACTTATTTTTATCGATATGATGACAACATCAAATTTACAGATACACATCTGGACAAGAAGTAAGCAGGTCAAAGGCGACACGCAAACGCCTTTGGCCTGTTTTTATTTGTATTTGAAAAGGAGGACATGCTATGAGAAAAAAGATTTTAAGTTTGTTATTATCGGGAGTACTTATTGCATCTATGTTGTCAGGCTGCGGTTCAGCAGATACTTCTTCAGCAAAAGAAACAGGCGACACTGTAAACATTATCGTTTGGGAGGGGTCGTATCCAGATGAACTGTTTGAAAACTTTGAAAAGGAAACAGGAATTCATGTTAACTGTAGTTATATCACAAACACAGACGAGATTTTAGCCAAGCTCATAGCTACAGAGGGCGAATCAGATTACGACTTTATTGACTTAGAGTCAGCATATGTAAAGCCTTTTGTTGATAATAACCTTTTAGCTGAAATTGATTATTCAAATATTCCTAATGTGAAAAAGTTGGATGAGAAATGTATGGGAGTGGTTGGTGACGATGACAACACATACACTTGTCCAAGCGGTGGTTATTATTACACCTTAGTTGTTTATAACAAGGAAACCTGCCCAATTGAAATTAAATCTTTTAGGGACTTGGCAGATCCAGCATTAGAGGGAGAGATTTGTTCAGTAAGTTCAACTATTACACTATTTGGTATGGCACTTACAGCTTTAGGCTATCAGCCAGATTCAACAACTGAATCAGATTACGAAGCTGCAGCAGATTTATGGGTGGAAATTAAGAAAAACATCAAAGCATTTACTCCTGCAACATATCAGTCATTAGAAAACGGTGAGTGCTCAGTTGCCCTTTGTTATGACTACGGAAAACTGATGAGCAACTTAGATAACTGGGATAAATATGATGTGGCAACATTGGATTCACCAATTGAATCATATTCATCAACATGGGCAATTCCTAGTGGCGCAGCTCATAAGAAAGAAGCAGAGATGCTGATGAACTATATGTTATCTGATGAAGGATATTTGGAGAGAGTAAATTACTATCCACAGATGCTTTCAACAGAAGGAGTAAGAGCAATTGCTCCAAAGGAAATTGCAGATAGTCCAGCCTTCAATCTTAGAGAAGATGTAACAGATGGTGCATGGATGGTTCCAGTATCAGATGAACAGATTGAATTAATGGATAAATATCTTACAAAATTTATGAGTAACTAAAACACAAAGAGGTGTTTCAAAGATTAAATCTTTTGAGACGCCTCTTTTTGTATATTCGGAAAAGGAGAAGCCTATGAAAAAAATTGAAATTATTACAAGGCAGGAAAAATTAAATGGTTTAAAGGAATTATTAGTTGTACATAACTGTCAGGGAATGACTGTTAGTTCGGTAATGGGATGTGGACGACAAAAGGGATACATTCCTGAAATGAATATAGTTGGAAGTGATATAAATCTTCTCCCCAAAGTGATGGTATTCACTGTTGTTGAGGATGATGAAACAGAAGAACTCTTAGCAGACATTGCAAACGTAATTGGAACTGGAAAAGCAGGAGATGGAAAAGTGTTCGTGTATGACATTCAGGAAGCTATGAGAATCAGAACCAATGAACGTGGAGAAAAAGCATTGTAAATACTCCTTAGAGGGAAGCTAAGAAAGGAAGTGGTATTATGGGTGATTTTAAGGAGAAAACAAAGGATGAGGTAATTGTTTCCTTACTTAATGTGGAGAAATGGTATGGCAATAACAATGTTGTCAAAAACATGAGTATGAAAATTAAAAGTGGAGAGTTTTTAACATTGCTTGGCCCATCTGGCTGCGGAAAAACTACAACCCTTCGAATGATTTCAGGATTTGAGGAGCCTTCATCGGGAGTTATCAAAATTGAAAATGAAAGTGTTGAGTTAAAGGAGCCTTATGAAAGAGATGTAAATACAGTTTTTCAGAATTACGCTCTATTCCCTAACATGACAGTTTATGACAACATCGCCTACGGTCTAAAAATTAAGAAGGTACCTAAAGCTGAGATTCATGAGAGAGTTGAAGAGATGCTGGATTTGGTTCAGTTAAAGGGCTTTGAAAAAAGACGAATTGATCAAATGTCAGGTGGTCAGAAACAACGAGTGGCAATTGCAAGAGCGTTAATTAATCAACCTAAGGTATTACTTTTGGATGAGCCACTTGGAGCCCTTGATTTAAAGCTAAGAAAGCAGATGCAGCTTGAATTAAAACGACTACAAAAAGCTCTCAATATTACTTTTGTATATGTTACTCATGATCAGGAAGAAGCACTTACTATGAGCGACAGAATCGCAGTTATGAACGGCGGAATCATAGAGCAGTTGGATACACCTAAGAATATTTATGAAAAGCCAAGCACAAAGTTCGTAGCAACATTTATAGGGGAGTCAAATATATTTGAAGCATCAGTAATTAGTGTTGATTCAGAAAAGGCTTCATTGGGAATGGAATGTGGAAGCGCATCTATTTTACCTGAGGAGGTAGCCTTCGGAGATCATATTTATGTTTCAGTTCGACCAGAGGATATGAGGTTTGATAAGGAGCCGGTGGAGGGGTTCAACATTAAAGCAAAAGTAAAGGAGTTTATCTATATTGGAAACATCACAAAAATGATTGCAACAATGTCAAATGGTGACGAAATCAAATTTACCAGATTACATACTGGAAAGCTTCCTCAGGTAGGAGATGTAATCAATGTTTATTGGTCATTAAAGGATGGTATTCCAATTCCTATGGAAACAAATGCTGAATTTGAAAAGCTTAAAGAATTAAGCATTAGTTAAGGAGGTGGTTGCATGAAAATAATCGCAAACAAAGAATACTTAAAAATTAAGCGAAGGTCCAAATTAAGCGAGATTTTTATGTGCATGCCACTGTCAGTCTGGGTTGTATGTTTAATTCTATTACCACTTTGTTATTTGCTTTTTATGAGTTTTATGACCAAAGGACCTATGGGAACAATAAAGTATGTTTTCTCAGTTGACAGCTACGTAAGAATGCTTGAACCAGAGTATTTTAGTGTATTTAAAAAGTCCTTATACATTGCCTTTATTTCAACGGTTGTCAATATTGTTCTTGGCTATCCCATGGCATATTTCATTGCCAGTAAAGTAAAGATGAGCAGTACCTTGATGCTTATGTTGATGCTTCCGTTTTGGACCTGTGCATTGGTAACTATTTACAGCTTCGTAATTATGTTTTCCAATGCTGGATTAATCAATAACTTTTTAATGGCTCTTGGAATAATTGATAAGCCAATAGATATGCTATACAACAATTTCTCAGTATCGGTTGGTATGGTTTACGAGTTACTTCCATTTGCTGTAATGCCAATGTATTCCTCAATTGAAAAGATGGATAAAAACTTTATAGAGGCATCAAAGGATTTGGGAGCTGGTCCAATAAAAACATTTTTTAAGATAACACTTCCTCTGACGAAACCAGGAATTTATGCAGCGATAATACTTACATTTATTCCATGTATTGGTTACTACATGATTACAGATATGTTAGGTGGAGGAACAACACTTCTTATAGGAAATGTTATTTACAACCAGTTTACCGCTGCTAGAGATTGGCCATTCGGCGCAGCGCTTTCCTGCATTCTATCAGCGGCAATTATACTGATGATGTTCATTTATACCAAATTAGGTGGCGATCTTGATAACTTAGGTGCCTAGAAAGGAGAAAGACCATGAGTAGAAAGGCAAAGCGAAGGCTTACAGAGGGATTATTCAATTTATATGGCTTTTTAGTATATGGATTCCTGTATATACCAGTAATTGTAATGGTTGTTTTCTCCTTTAATGACAGTACCAATAATCAAATTTGGAACGGATTTACTACAGAATGGTATGGAACACTAATGTCGGATTCGGAATTATGGAGAATACTACTTACGACAGTTGTTATAGCCATAATCTCAACTGTCATTGCAGTCGTTTTAGGAACGATAGGCGCAGTTGGAATGAGCAGAACAGATTTCAAAGGTAAGAAACTGATATCAACCTTACTATACATTCCTATTATTATTCCAGAAATTGTATTAGCTGTTGCAACACTGCTTGTAATTAGAAAAGCGGGACTTGGACTTGGAATGCTGGCGATGTGTATGGGTAATGTTACCCTGATTCTTCCATATGTTTATATCACAGTAAAATCCAGACTTACCGGTATGGACCAGTCTATAGAGGAAGCCTCCTTAGATTTGGGAGCAAACAGATCCTATACATTTCTACATGTAATTTTACCTAACATTTTACCAGGAGTTGTTTCTGGAGCATTCATGGCATTTACACTTGCTTTTGGAGATTTGGTCATTGTTAGTTTTATGGCAAATGCCACTACAGTTACGCTTCCGATGGATGTTTATTCAATGCTTAAACGTGGAATAAGACCAGAGATAAATGCACTATCAACAGTAATTTTGGTTGCATTTCTAGTTGGAATTACAGCATCGAAGCTTATATCAAGTCATATAGATAAAATGAACCGACGTAAAGGATTAGAAGAAAATGAGAGAAAAGAGGGTGAAGAAGATGAAGGATACGAAGGTAGAGTTATTATTCTTGAGTGAAGACGATATGGTAAAAGCAGGTGTTTTGGATGCTAAGAAGTGTGTGGATACCATGGAAGAGGTAATGTCACTTCTTTCAAAAAAAGACTACATCATGGGTGGCCCTTCAAGAAATCAGCATGGACTTATGCTTTTCTTCCCAGAAAAGTCAGATATTGAAGGCTTCCCTACATTGGAATCAAGAGATAGAAGATTTATGGCAATGCCAGCATATCTTGGAGGACGTTTTCATATGGCAGGTCAGAAATGGTATGGCTCAAATGGTGAAAATGCAAAAAAAGGATTACCAAGATCAATTCTCACAGTCTCATTGAATGACGTGGATACTGGAGCACCAGTTGCATACATGTCAGGAAACTTACTTTCAGCTATGAGAACAGGTGCCATGCCTGGTCTGGCTGCAAGATATCTTGCAAAGAAAAATCCAAAGGTGGTGTCACTTATTGGACCAGGTGTTGTAAATAGAACTTGTATTATGGCTTATCTGGCAGAGTTTCCAACTATTAACACCGTTAAGATTAAGGGAAGTTCTTCTAAATCAAGAACGGCAATTGAAATGAAAGAGTTTATTGAGGAGAAATATCCTCAGGTGAAGACAATTACAATCTGTGAAACCTATGAAGAGGCTCTCACCGATGCGGATATTATCAGCGAAGCATTATCTTGCCTGAAGAACCAGTGGCCAACTTTAGATAAAAATTACATTAAGCCAGGAGCCCTTATTATTTCATCTGGTTCCATGATGCTTGACCTTGATTGGGTAGAAAAGAATACCACTAAAGTTGTAGATAACATTGGAATGTATGAAGAATATGTAAACGATTTTCAGGAATATGATGAGTTTGGAAGTCCAATTCCTACTGGATGCCCAGGTATGTGGTTCGCAAATATGATTTCAGATGGGAAGATAAAAAAGGACGACGTAAGGCATATGGGTGATATTGTACGAGGAATTGTTCCTGGAAGAACAAGTGATGATGAGATTATTCTTACCTGCCTAGGAGGAATGCCAATCGAGGATGTTGGCTGGGGCTATGAATGCTATCAGAGTGCTATTAAGCAGGGTATTGGAACTAAGCTTAAGATTTGGGACACCCCACTTATGGCTTAAATATAAATGTAAAGGAGAGAACTTATGGATGAAAGCAGAAGAATAAAAGAACACCCAATCTTTGGTATTACGGAAGAAAAAAAGGAAGTCCATTTTACCTATGATGGTAAAGATATCGTAGGTTTAGAGGGAGAGCCCATTGCAGCAGCCCTGCGAGCAGCAGGTGTTATGGTTCACCGTCATACAAAAAAGAGGGATGAACCCCGAGGTATTTTCTGTGCCATTGGTCGTTGTACAGACTGTGTAATGATAGTTGATGGAAAACCAAATATTAGAACTTGTGTCACTCCTTTAGTTGAAGGTATGGAGGTAAAAACTCAATACGGTGTAAGTGACAGACCAGCAGGATAAATAATCCTCTGATAATTAAGAAAAGTAAAAGGAGGATAATGGTATGAACAGATATGATGTAGTAATAGTTGGTGCTGGGCCAGCAGGTTTATCGGCAGCTATTGAAGCAGCAAAAAATGGAATGAAGGTTGTGGTTTTTGATGAGAATTCGAAACCAGGCGGACAGTTATTCAAGCAAATCCATAAGTTCTTTGGTTCTAAGGAACATAAGGCAAAAATCAGAGGTTTTAAGATTGGCGAGGAACTATTAAAGGAAGCCTATGATTTGGGCGTAGAAGTTGTTTTAAATGCAATTGTTTTATCCTTACACGGCGAAAAAGAGTTAACTGTAAAGGTTAATGATGAAGTAAGGCATGTTAAGGGAGATGCAGTAATTATAGCGACTGGAGCATCAGAGAATATGGTTACATTTAGAGGCTGGACACTTCCAGGTGTAATTGGAGCTGGTGCGGCACAGACTATGATGAATCTAAATAAGGTTCGTCCAGGTAACAAAATTTTGATGCTTGGTTCTGGAAATGTAGGACTGGTTGTATCCTTTCAGTTAATGCAGGCTGGTTGTGAGGTAGTAGGTTTGGTTGATGCTGCTCCAAGAATTGGAGGCTATGGAGTCCATGCTGCAAAGGTGGCTCGTACAGGCGTACCATTTTATCTATCCCATACAATAGTTGAAGCCGAAGGAACTGATCATGTTACAGGAGTAACAATTGCTCAGGTAGATGAGAAATTCCAGTTCATACCAGAAACAGAAAAGCATTTTGATGTGGACACAATTTGTTTGGCTGTAGGTCTTTCTCCAATGTCACAGCTTTTGAAGAATGCTGGATGTAAGATTGTTGAAGATCCAAAACGAGGCGGTGTTGTTCCAGAGGTAGACGAACTTGGAATGACATCAATCCCAGGAGTGTTTGCAGCAGGTGATGTTTCAGGAATTGAGGAAGCTTCTTCAGCAATGATTGAAGGAAGAATTTCTGGAGCAGCTGTAAGCGAATATTTGGGATATATAACAAAGGAAGAATTAGAGGAAAAAATAAAGGTAAATGAAGCTGCACTTGACTCTTTGAGACAGGGAATGTTCGCTCCAAAGAATAGAGGCAAGCTGGTAGAAAAGACCGATGAAGGAATAGATGTATCAATGAACCTTTTGAAAAAAGGATTTGTTGCTGACGAAGAGATTGAAAGATTTCCTGGAGTTACTCATAGAGTTGGAATTCATCCAGTTATGGAGTGTACTCAGAACATCCCTTGTAACCCATGTCAGGAGGCTTGTAAAAAGGGATGTATTTCAATTGGTTCCAATATTACATCGCTACCAATTGTTGTTGAAAATTCAAGCTGCATCAACTGTGGAATGTGTGTGGCCAGCTGCTCAGGACAGGCTATTTTCCTTGTTGATGAAGACTTAGGAGATGGAATGGCTACGGTTACATTGCCATATGAGTTTATTCCACTTCCAAAGGAGGGAACAAAAGGAAAAGGTTTGGGACGTGATGGTAAGCCAGTTTGTGAGGCAGAGGTGGTTTCAGTTAAGAACATGAAGGCATTTGACAAAACAAACCTTTTAACAATAAAAGTACCTAAGGAATATGCAATGAAAGCAAGATTTTTCAAGGCTGTGTAAGGAGGCGATACCATGATAATTTCAAATGATAGATTACGTGATATAGGAGAATTTATCCCGCAGCCAGATGATGATATTTTGATCTGTCGTTGCGAGGAGATTACAAAGGGGGAGATTAGAAGAGCTTGTCATGACGGTATCTTTACAATGGAGGAGATGCGTCGTTACTTAAGAAATGGAATGGGGCTATGTCAGGGACAGACCTGTTCCAAGCTTGTAAAAGGAATCATGGCGAGGGAACTTAAAATTTCGCCATTAGATTTGGAACCAGCCACATCAAGGGCTCCAATGCGTCCAATTGAAATGGAAATCTATGCAAGGGATGGAGGTAATGTAGGATGAAGACAACAGCAGATGTAATTATTGTAGGTGGTGGAGTTGTCGGAAATGCAGCAGCCTACTACCTGGCTAAAAGAGGTGTAGAGGTTTTAGTACTTGAAGCAGATGACAGTATTGGTCACGGAGGCTCAAGTAGAAACGGAGGAGGAGTTAGACAGTCTGGTAGAGACGTGAGAGAGCTTCCTTATGCTATGTATGGAATTAAGCATCTGTGGCCAACACTATCAGAGGAACTTGGCGTTGATGTGGAATATCATCAGGGTGGCAACCTTCGTTTGGCATTAGAGGAATCCCATATTGATATCTTGAAGGGACAGGCTGAAAGAGCTACAGCGTTGGGCTTGGATGTAAAGCTGATTGATGGAAAGGAAGTTCATGAAATCAACCCATATCTTTCAGATGCAATTATTGGAGCAACCTGGTGTCCAACTGATGGACATGCAAACCCAATGAAAACTACTCTTGCATTTTATAAGAGAGCCCGTGAACTTGGAGCCAGATTTATTTCTGGAGAAAAAGTTGTAGAACTCAGAAAATTCAAGGGAAGAATTAGAAGTGTTGTTACTGAATCTGGAACAATATACGAAGGAAATACAGTAATTCTTGCAGCAGGTTATGAATCTCGAGAAATTTCAAAAACAGTAGGAATCGATATTCCTATGAGTCTCTTCTATGAAACCTGTCTTGTAACTGAGGCTCAGCCCCCTATGTTTGACATAATGCTTGGTGTCGCCACTGCAGAGATCTACGGTCATCAGTGTGATCATGGTTCTTTTGTTTTTGGAAGTGGAACTGGTCTTGAACCTTCAAAGGTTCCTGATTCATCGGATTTACGAGTGCCAGCTTTGGATGTGTCCGCAAACTGTAGATGTATCATGAAATATGTGCCTATGTTAAAGGACGCAAAGGTAGTACGTTCTTGGGGTGGCTGGATGGACATAACACACGATCATGTGCCAGTAATTTCGCCAGTAGAAGAAGTTCCTGGATTGCTTCTTGCCTGTGGTATGTCTGGTCACGGTTTTGGAACAGGTCCTGCCGTTGGTCTTCTTCTTTCACAGATGGTTGTTGGAGAGAAACCAATTTGTGATATCACACCACTTAGATATGATAGATTCAAGAGTGATAGATAAATCTAACAAGAAAAGGAGGATAAGATTATGGAAAGAACAAATTATGCATCAGGTTCACCTCTTGAGGAAGTAGCTGGATATTCAAGAGCTGTGAAAGTGGGAAACATGATTCATGTTGGTGGTACTACCTCAGTTCTACCTGACGGTTCTGTAGCGGGAGAGGGAGACTCCTATGCACAGATGAAATTTATCCTGGATAAGATGATTGGCATGGTAGAGAAAGCTGGAGGAAGTGTGGAAACTGTCTATTCAGTTGATATGTTTACAACTGATGATTTCGACGGAGCTGAAGGCTTTAAAGCTTATACAGAGTACTTTAAGGAAATTAAGCCTCTTTGCACTTCGGTAAAAATCGCAGGATTAAATCGACCAACCCAGCTTGTTGAGGTAAAGATGAGTGCCTATGTTAAATAACAGTTAGGTTTGATTCAAGTAAACAGTTACTGGTTTTAAAAGAGGGAAGAATAATATGGAAAAGACGGATAGAGGGTTACAGATAAAATATAGTATGGCACAAGGAGGGTATTGGCTTGTGGCAGCGGTCCTTGGGGTATTTGTAACTCCTATCCTTCTTTATAAAGGATTTAATGAATATGAAATTGGAACATTAACTGCAGTAAAATCTTTGGCAACTTGTGTATTCCAGATATTTATTGCAGGCTTTGCAGATAGATATGCTCATAAGATACAACTGAAGAATATTATAGCTGGTTTATTATTAGTAGGTATTTTTTCCAGCTTTTTGTTTTATATATTGGATTCAAATTATGTTGTGGCCCTTTTACTTTTTATATTGATGGGGATTGGTATAACCTGTACAGGGCCACTTATTGATTCACTTGCTGCTGTATATATGAACAGTGGATTGTTTGTAGACTACACGTCAGCAAGGGCTTGTGGTTCAGCTACATGGGCTTTCGCAAGTTTAGGGTTTGGTGTTTTTTGCAGTGTCTTCGGAACGGAGAATTTATTATTACTACAGGTTATATTTTTATTGTTTTTGTTGATAGTGATTTTTTTGCTAAATAGAACTCCGTCAAAAGAACAGGCAAGTGCAACTGTTAATCAAGAAGACGAAGGTGTTCATTCTCTTCTATGGATATTGTTTCACTACAAGAAATACAGCATCTTTTTGATAGGAGCATTTTTGATGGCTCTTTGCTTCAATACAGGCAGTTGTTTTTTGATAAAGGCGTTTGAAAGAGTAGGAGGAAGCGAAACTCATTTGGGAATAGCGAATTTTGTTTTAGCCATAGCTGAAATTCCCTCAGTGTTTATTTTTTACAGATTGAGAAAAATAATGAGTCTGGATAGAATTTTTGTGATAGTGGCCTTGTTTAACACCTTTAAATCTATGGGATTACTGATTGGAATAAATGTATATATCCTGATAGGATTTCAAATATTTGAAATGCTTGGTTATGGACTATCATACTCAGCAAATGTTTCATACGTAATGGAATTGCTACCTTCACAGGACGTGGTAAAGGGCGTGTCATTTATAGGTACAGTAACTTCAGGAATAGGTGCAGCAGCAGGCTTTTATCTGGCAGGAACTATAATCAGCAATTATGGCTTAGTCATACTTGAAATATTTAGCGTACTTTGTGGACTATTAAGTACAATCGTAATGATATTAAATGATCACGAGAAGGAAAGTTATTTATGTCCCTTGAAAAATTACATATAAACCTTTAACATATCAACAAAGACAAAGGTGTCTGCTATACATGGCAGGCACCTTTTTGCAAATTTGGAGATAATAAATGAAACCTATAATAGGATTAATTCCTTTATTTGATGATGAAAAAGATAGCTTCTGGATGTTGCCAGGATATATGAAGGCAGTTGAAGTATGCGGTGGGGTTCCAATAATGCTTCCTCTCACAACCGATGAGGAGGAGTTGGAGGTGGCCTTCAGTCTTTGTAATGGAATTCTTTTTACAGGGGGACATGATGTGTCTCCAGCAGAGTATGGCGCTATCAAATCTGATAAATGCGGCATACCTTGTGAGACAAGAGATTATATGGAAGGATTTCTTTTGGACAAGTGCATTGAAGCGGACAAACCTCTTCTTGGCATATGCCGAGGAATTCAATTTATCAATGCTTATTTAGGTGGCACCCTGTATCAGGATTTACCTAGTGAATACAATGAAAAAATAGGGCACCATATGGAGCCACCTTATGATAGAAAAGTACATAAGGTTGATGTTGCTGATGGCACTTTGCTTTCAGGCATTATTGGTCCGGGAGAGCACGGGGTGAACAGTTATCATCATCAGGCTATTAAGAAGCTGGCGCCAATGGTGACACAGTCAGCGGTTTCAGAGGATGGTCTTGTTGAGGCGGTTGAAATAATTGGTCAGAAGTTTGGCCTGGCTGTTCAGTGGCATCCGGAGTTTTCATATCATAGTAATGAAGACAGTAAAAAGATAGTTCAGGCATTTGTTGATGCTTGCAAATAAATTAATTAGAAAAGGAGAAATCAAATCTTATGAAGAAAAGACTTATTAGTGGGTTATTAACAGGAATCAAGCCATTTGAGTACACAGATGACAATGGCGATTTCGTAGGCTGAGGCGGCTCAGATGAATATCGAAGATTTCCCATACCTTTGTCCAAATATAGCTGCGCTTGAACTTATGGGAACAGATTATATCGTATCAAATACCATTTTAGTCGGTAATAATATGGATCTGCCCGAAAAAGACAAACTGAGCGAAATGATAATTGGTAATCTAGGTGGATTCGAAAAAATGTTATTTGATGGTTTAAATGATAGGTTTTCATTAGGTTTATTATTACAGGAGCCAAAGGCAAGATTGAATTACATAATGGAAGGGATTAACTAATGGATTACTTGGAACGATTAAATGCTGCAATCACAGATTTACAGAATAATGCGGATAGGCTGGCGCAGATATCTGAATTAATTTCTTTATTAGCTGAACTAACAAATGAAGTAAGGGAAGAAAAACAACAGCTTTCTGAAAATCAAAAACAAATAGATGGGCTATTGTCAGAAATAAAGTTAGAAACTGAGGCTGTAACAAAACTTACCGAAAATAGCTCGAAGGAGTTTGAAGAAATAATCACCATTGTTAAAGAAGAATTGGTGAAAACTAAATAGGTGTGTTGCTTTTTATTAAACTAGGTTGAATCTAGAATGTTTTGATGTTATATTATAAACAAAGAAAGCACCCACTCCAAAGTGGATGCTCCTGAGAAAATAACTAGTTATGTTCTCAATGAGAACAACAGCCTCTCCCGTTGGCAGACAGGAGAGGCATTTTTATTTGCGCTTACTATTTCTCTTGTCGAGAAAGTTTAGCAACGCGAGGAGAGAACTACAAGCCGTAAAAGGCAATACCAGGATTCCTAGTACAATCATTAAGATTTCATAATCGCTCACTGGCGCCACGTCTCCGCTGCCGCTTCGGTCGGCTCAGAACAGAGGTCCACTGGACCTCTTTCGCCCCTTCTGTTGGTGACGATTTCTTTGTTTGGTCAGCAAGAAGTCATAATGAAGATGTTACTTATTTGGTGAATATGCTAATTAATAATTTAGCAAATAGTCTCGATATAAATGTGAAAGTATTTATATAAGGCTAGGGATGCGCTTATTTCAACGGAATGAAGTTGGAATAAGCGTTTTTTTAGTCTTTAGTAACACCCGCTCGGACCTTTCTGGAGAGCGGAGCAGCTTTGACTGATAGATGAGCTGCAGAAAGGAGTTTTATGGCAGATTATTTAGCAGAAAACAATTATCTATTTCAGAGGAGCTTTTCAAGTAGCTATCTTTATTCTCCTAATTTTGCGAATAAGGATACGAAATTTGAAAATGCTTTAAAAACTTCAGATGAACAATTGAATACCAAAGAATTAACAAGTAATGCGGAAAATAAAAGAAATATTTACACGCGCATTGTATCAGCCACAGTTATGAATTGTGAATTGCGTGCTTCTGCAGGCACAAATGGAATAACAGCTGCTTTCTCAAGCAAAATGAGAGAGTACGAAGCATCAGAAATGGAAAAACATGGCGAGGACAAGCCAATTGAAGAATCTGAAAGGTCAGAGAAAATCATAGATACACAAGAGGAGCTAAAAAAGCTTATCGAAGCTTATATGAAAAAGGATTCTAATAAAGAAGAAGTAGATTGGCGAAATATGACTGCTGAGGAATGGGAAAGACTTTTGGCAAGAATCGATGCGGATATCGAGGATATGATAGAGAGTGTAAAAGAAGATTCCGAGGATTCCATTTCAAAAGATAGAAAAGTCATTGGATTAACAACTTTTCCAGTTTCAGAAAATGAAAGCCATATGGTTATAGCTTATGAGTCACCTGAGTCTACAATGGATGATCCAATTGTTCAATTGACTATGAACGATCAGAATGGTGAAACTCAAACTTACAACATCCATATCAATGATGTGAATCCTAATAATGCCACTGAAATGGAAATATTTGCTTATCTAACATATCAGGGACATATAGGAAATAAGATTCCTGGTGCGATAAACAATTATGCAGCTTATAAAGCGCTTAAATATCAGGATGATTTGCATGAAAATAATAATGTTGCAGAATATGGTAATAGATTATTCTCAAGTGCTCGTATGGATGCAGAGGCTATTATTAAGCATGTTTTTTCTTGGATGAAAACGATAAATCACCCAGATGCTCAGAAACAAGCGGGATGGTGCGAAGATTTATTAGAAATGCTTAATCCTGTAAATGACAAGTTAGATAACTATTTTTAGATGGTAAGTGAATAAACGTTTAGAGATTTTTGCAATAAAATAGGGGATAAATAAAAAAGCAGTATCGTATTTACGATACTGAGGGGTAAAGGGAGGCAGTTCTAAAACAACAGGCGTTTTCTAGGGAAATATCAGGATTTTCTATAATCTTGATATCCTAGAAAACGCTATTTTTTGTTCTTTGCTTGCACCGGTCATTGTCTATTTGCTTGTAGCTGTAGCCGGATTTGTAGGAGCATATTTACATCGCTTCAACTCTAATCTTTTTTTTCATCATCCCATAAAGGATATTTCCAAGTATTATTCCGTTTAATGTCTGAAGGCTAAGAGTTAGAAGAGTAGATAGTGCATAGGCAAGGCCAAACATTGGAATTTTTATAAGTGTATATAAGGCTATGTGTACAAGTCCTCCAATTATAGATCCAAGCCAAAGGTTGTATTTAAAGTTCTTAAACAACTTAAATGCAATAAGTCCCATAACAAGGACCCAGGCTGCTTTAAAAGCCATTGTAGGCAATACCCAAGCTGTGTATCCGCCGATGAAATCGGCAAGGCCAGCGCCTAATGCTCCCGCTATAGCACCTTTTTTGGTACGGAGCAGGCATGTTGCAAGAATAATCATGCAATCCCCTAAATGAGTGTATCCAAAGGCTGTTGGAATCTTAAAATAAAAGGTCCCAATAAATACTAAAGCAATCATA
>CACYLQ010000013.1 GCA_902775195.1 uncultured Pseudobutyrivibrio sp. | reverse complement strand
AGCAATCAACGGAGGCGCCAACGCAGGTATCCTTGCAGTTAAAATGCTTGCCATGACAGATTCAACCCTAGCAGGCAAACTCCACGATTTTATCGTAGAACAGAAGGAACAGGTGGAGTCTAAGGATTCACGTCTACAGCGTGATGGTTATAAAGCGTTTTTATCATAGCGTAAATATAAGAAACTCTTGTATCATTCAAGGGTTTCTTTTTATTTAATATTTAAATGAGCTAGCACTCGTAGAAGTAGGCGAGCGCGAGCAGGGGGGCCCCATGTGGTTAAGGAGGGACCCTTTAGGGAGGTTCCCTTGACCACAATGGGAGGTGACCTGCGGGAGCATGAAAAACTATAATGTGCTAGCGGACTAAGGTAAAGAAAAAGGAGAGAAACATGATGCGCCCAGAGGTCCTCGGCGGCCTTGGCGGTTTTTCAGGAGCCTTCGACTTAAGCGCTATTAAGAATATGGATGAGCCAGTACTTTTATCAGGTACAGATGGCTGTGGCACAAAGGTTAAGCTTGCATTTCTTATGGATAAGCATGATACAATCGGTATCGATGCAGTTGCAATGTGCGTAAATGACGTTGCATGCGCAGGCGGTGAGCCTCTTTTCTTCCTAGATTATATTGCATGCGGTAAGAACATCCCTGAGAAGATTGCTACAATCGTTAGCGGTGTTGCAGAGGGCTGTAAGCAGTCTGGTTGCGCCCTTGTAGGTGGCGAGACAGCCGAACACCCAGGTCTTATGCCAGAGGAAGAGTATGATCTTGCAGGTTTTGCAGTAGGAATTGTTGATAAGAAGGACATCATTACAGGTGAGAATCTTAAGGATGGTGATGTGCTCATCGGCATGGCATCTACTGGTGTTCATTCAAATGGTTTCTCTCTTGTTCGTAAGATTTTTGATATGACAAAGGAAAGTCTTGATACATATTATGATGAATTAGGTTGCACACTTGGCGAGGCACTTATCGCTCCAACACGTATTTACGTTAAGGCTCTCAAGGCTGTAAAGGATGCAGGCGTTCGCGTTAAGGCTTGTTCACACATCACAGGCGGTGGCTTCTACGAGAATATTCCACGTATGCTTCCAGAAGGAAAGCGCGCCGTTGTAGAGAAGAATTCTTACGAAGTTCCTGCAATCTTCAAGCTCATGGCTAAGAAGGGAAATGTATCAGAGCAGATGATGTACAACACCTACAACATGGGACTTGGTATGATTGTAGCTGTTGATCCAGCCGATGTAGATAAGACAATGGAGGCTATGCGTTCAGCAGGCGACACACCATACGTTGTAGGTAAAATCGTTGACGGCGAAAAGGGCGTAGACCTCGTATAATCATAAGTTAGGAGAATAGATGAAGATTGCAGTTTGCGTGTCTGGTGGTGGAACAAACCTCCAGGCAATAATTGATAAGATTGAATCAGGTGAAATTCATAATACCGAGATTGCAGTTGTAATCTCAAATAATAAAAATGCCTATGCCCTAGAGCGTGCAGCAAAAGCCGGAATCGAAGGAGTTTGCATCAGCCCAAAGGATTATGCATCCCGCGATGAATTCAACAAGGCATTTTTAGAGGAGCTTGATTCCTATAATGTGGATTTGGTTGTACTGGCAGGATTTTTAGTTGTTATCCCACCAGAGATGATTCGTAAATACAGAAACAAAATCATCAACATCCACCCATCCCTTATTCCAAGCTTCTGTGGCACAGGCTACTATGGACTTAAGGTTCATGAGGGAGTGCTTTCACGCGGTGTAAAAGTCACCGGCGCTACATGCCACTTCGTAGATGAAGGCACTGACACCGGCCCAATCATCTTGCAGAAGGCGGTCGAGGTTTTAAAGCCATCGACCTCATCGCCTCAGGCAAAGTATCCGTGGTCGACGGCATAGCCCACATCTCAGAAAACTAATCAAATTACCACTGGAAACCAGAAAAGCCGAAATCCAGTGGTAAAGATAGCGAGAAATTACCACTGAAAATTAGAAAAAGCAAAATCCAGTGGTAAAGATAGCGAGAAATTACCACTGGAAATCAGAAAAAGCAAAATCCAGTGGTAAAGCCAGTAAGAAATTACCACTGAAAATCAGAAAAGGCGAAATCCAGTGGTAAAGCCAGCAAGAAATTACCACTGAAAACCAGCAAAGGCGAAATCCAGTGGTAAAAATAGAGAGATTACCACTAGCACCCAGCAAAACTAGAAATACTAGTGGTAACCCAGCAAAAAATTACCACTACCATCTGGCACAACCAGAAATGCTAGTGGTAAAGGAGCAAATATTGGAGGAGAATACATGAAAGTTTTAATAGTAGGTAGCGGCGGACGTGAGCATGCTATTGCGCTTGCAGTTTCAAGAAGCCAGAAGGTAGACAAGATTTACTGCGCACCAGGAAATGCAGGTATTGCGGAGCTTGCAGAATGCGTAGATATTAAGGCAATGGAGTTCGACAAGCTCGTTGCCTTTGCCAAGGAAAAGGAGATTGACCTTACAATCATCGGCATGGATGACCCACTTGTAGGTGGTGTGGTTGATGAATTTGAAAAGGCTGGTCTTAGATGCTTTGGTCCTAGAAAGAATGCAGCTATCCTTGAGGGTTCAAAAGCATTCTCAAAGGATTTAATGAAGAAATACAATATCCCAACAGCAGGCTATGAGAATTTCACAGACCCAGAGGCTGCCTTAAAGTATCTTGAGACAGCAAAATATCCAATCGTATTGAAGGCTGATGGACTTGCACTTGGTAAGGGTGTGCTTATCTGTGAGAATCATGAAGAAGCTGTAGCAGGTGTTGCAGAAATCATGCAGGACAAGAAGTTCGGAAACGCAGGCAACACAATGGTTATCGAAGAGTTCATGACAGGTCGCGAGGTTTCTGTACTTTCATTTGTAGATGGTAACACAGTAAAGATTATGTCATCTGCTCAGGATCATAAGCGTGCAGGTGATGGGGATACTGGCCTTAACACAGGTGGTATGGGTAACTTCTCACCATCTCCATTCTTCACAAAAGAGGTAGAGGAATTCTGCCAGAAGAATATTTTCCAGCCTACAGTAGATGCTATGAAGGCTGAGGGAAGAGAGTTCAAGGGAGTTATCTTCTTTGGTTTGATGCTTACAGAGGATGGCCCAAAGGTTCTTGAATATAATGCAAGATTTGGAGATCCAGAAGCACAGGTAGTGTTACCTAGACTAAAAAATGATATAATCGATGTAATGGAAGCTTGCATTGATGGTAAGCTTGATGAAATCGATTTACAGTTTTCTGATGAAGCAGCAGTTTGCGTTGTTCTTGCATCTGATGGTTATCCAGTTTCTTACAAGAAGGGATTTCCTATTACAGGCTTTGACAAGTTCAACAACAAGGATTATTTCTGCTTCCATGCTGGCACTGCCTTTAACGATAAGGGCGAGATTGTCACAAACGGAGGACGTGTGCTTGGCATTACGGCACTTGGCAATACATTAGTAGAGGCTCGTGCAAAGGCTTATGAAGCTACTGAATGGATTGATTTCGAAAATAAATATATGAGACATGATATCGCAGATGCGATATTAAATAACTAGCAACGAGGAAGATATGCACGAATTAGCAGTAACAGAATATGTTTTTAACTTGGTAACAAAGCAGGCTGAGGCCAATGATGTAGAGAAGGTGGAGAAGATTCATTTACTTATTGGTGATCAGTGTGATTATGTACCAGAGATTATCGAGGAATATTTGCAGGTAATGAGCGAGGGGACACCACTTGATGGGGTAAAGGTAGATGCCAAGGTAAAGGAATCCACAGTGCTTTGCAAGGATTGTGGTGCTACATTTACCAGACATGAATTTAAAGGAAGTTGTCCAAAATGCGGAAGCGATAATCTAAAGCTTAATCGATGCACAGATTTTATCGTAGAAAATATTGAGGCTAGATAATTATTAGAAATAGAAGGTTTTTACAAAATGACAATCATACTAGATGACATAACTAAATCATACAACGGTAAAAAGGTTCTTGATAACTTAAAGGTGGAAATAGAAGATGGCAGATGCTACGCCTTCGTTGGGGACGAAGGCTCAGGCAAAACCACCGCTCTAAAGATTTTCATGGGATTAGAAAATCCTGACGAAGGAAGCGTGGCACGAATGGGAGATTACAAATATCCTACACTTCACAGCGCCTATGTTTCCCAGGATGGTCAGCTTAATCTTAAGAAAAGCGCTACCTGGAATGTTAAAAAGGCACACAGATGGGCCAGCAAGGGAAGAGCAGCAGAGGAACTTTCACGATTCCTGCCAGAGGACAGATTGGAGCTTCCTGTTGGTGAGCTGACATCTGTTGAAAGACGTTTGGTGGAGCTAACCAGAGCATTCTTTGTTCCTGCTGATTTCATAGTTTTGGACGAGCCATTTGAAGGAATGGATGAAGAGCTTAGAGCTAAATGCCTGGATTACATTATGCAGATAAAAGGCAACAGACCTCTTTTGATAGCTCAAAGAACAGAGGACGGATTGGATTTCGCTAAAAAGATAAGATTGTCATAATGCTACGGGGGGTGTTTATGGTAAATACGATATTTGATTACTTAGAGGGAATGAGCGATGGAGCAGTAGCAATCCGTCTGATTTTAGCGACCTTTTGTGGAAGCTTAATTGGATGGGAGCGTGTGGTTAGACGCCACAGTGCTGGCATCCGCACATTCTCTCTTGTTAGTTTAGGCTCTGCAGTTGCAACGGTATTGAATATTTATTTATCATACCTGCCTGATTTAAATGCAGATGTTAGCCGTATTCCTGCGGGAGTTGTAAGCGGCATCGGATTTCTTGGTGCCGGCACAATCATCGTGACTGGCCGTAACCAGATTAAAGGTCTTACCACTGCGGCTTCCCTTTGGGTGGCATCCTGCATGGGAATGGCCTTTGGAGCTGGCTACCTGTTTGTAGGATTAGTATGCTTTGCACTGGTAATGACAGCCAATGTGATTTTGGTACATGTCAGTCAGAAGGTTGAAGAATACAGCCGTTACGTCAGCGTATATGTTGAGGTGGAGGAGAACAACGGTGTGAAAAAGCTTAGAAAGAAATTTGCAGAGATGGGCTATCAAATCTCCAGCATGAACAAAACAAAGGATAAGACCTTGTTGGGCACTGACACCGCACTGATGATAGAGCTTGATTTCGGGGGGAGACATTCTCATCAGGAGCTTTTAGAAACACTTAACAATTTAGATTTTGTAAGCTATGTGGAGGAAGTATAGCAGGAGATATTTTATTGGAGGGTGATTATGATTAGAGATGGTAAAGTTTGGCTAGCAAATACTAAAGAGGGAGAACCAGTGTATGTTCTTCCAAAAATGGCAAATAGGCATGGGCTTATAGCTGGCGCCACAGGAACAGGAAAGACTATCACACTTAAGGTGATGGCGGAGACCTTTTCAGATATGGGTGTACCAGTTTTCCTGGCTGATGTTAAGGGCGATATTGCGGGCATGATTAATCCTGGCAAGGACAGCGAGGATATGCAAAAGCGCATCGAAAAATTCGGCTTGGCCGCCCAAGGTTTTGAATATCACAAATATCCAGTTACCTTGTGGGATGTTTTTGGAAAAAACGGTATCCAAATCCGCACTACCATCACAGAAATGGGGCCATTGCTGCTTTCAAGAATCCTTGATTTGAACGAAAATCAAAGCAGCATCCTTTCTATTATTTTTAAGATTGCCGACGAAAGCAATCTTGCCCTGATTGACACAAAGGATTTAAAGGCTATGTTAAATTACGTGGCTGATAACAATAAAGAATTCGAGGCTGATTACGGTACGCTTAACAAGCAAAGCATCGGCGTTATTCAGCGTGCAGTAGTGGCACTTGAAATGGCAGGTGGAGACCAGTTCTTTGGTGAGCCTGCAATAGATATCCGCGACTGGTTCACAGTAGGCGAGCAGGGGCGAGGCATGATTCACATTTTAGACAGCCAAAGCCTTATCAACAATGGCACACTTTATTCTACATTCCTGCTTTGGATGCTTTCAGAGCTTTTCGAAACTATGCCAGAGGTGGGAGATTTGGATAAGCCAAAGATGGTATTCTTCTTCGACGAGGCCCATCTACTTTTCAAGGACACTCCAAAGCCACTTTTGGATAAGATAGAGCAGGTAGTTAAGCTGATTCGCTCGAAGGGAATCGGCGTATATTTCGTAACACAAAATCCTAGGGACATTCCTGATGGAGTTTTGGCGCAGCTTGGAAATAAGGTGCAGCATGCCCTTCATGCATACACACCTTCGGACCAAAAGGCTGTTAAGGCAGCAGCAGATTCCTTCCGTGAGAATCCCGCCTTCAAAACAGCTGATGTAATAGAAGCACTTGGCACAGGCGAGGCAGTGGTATCCTTCCTGCAGGAGGATGGCACACCAGCAGTGGTTGAGCAGGTAGATATTTTACCACCACAGTCACAGATGGGTGGCATTTCAGATTCAGAAAGAGACGCCGCAATCAAAGCAAGCCTTCTTTATTCTAAATATGCTAATGGATATGATGCCGAATCCGCCTTTGAGCTTTTAGCTAGAATGGGAGTCGAAAAGGCAGAAGCAGAGGCTAAAGCCAAGGCTGATGCTGAAGCTGCAAAGGCTGCCGCAAAGGAACAGGCCGCCGCTGAAAAAGCAGCTGCCAAAGAAGCAGAAAAGGAAGCTAATCGCAGAAAGCGAGCAGCAAAATCTGTGGGAACTACCGTTGCAGGAACTGTTGGCCGAGAGGTTGGCAAGAAGGTGGGCAAGCAGCTAGGCGGAAAGTTCGGTCAGACA
The DNA here is from genome assembly GCA_902775195.1 of uncultured Pseudobutyrivibrio sp. Classification (GTDB taxonomy): domain Bacteria; phylum Bacillota; class Clostridia; order Lachnospirales; family Lachnospiraceae; genus Pseudobutyrivibrio. Next base: position 18,937 of record CACYLQ010000013.1, on the reverse strand, counting down.
TTAGGCGGCAACACAGGAGCCCAGCTACTCAGAGGATTATTGAATACATTGATAAAATAAAATATTTTGACAGAAAAATTGAAAGGGCCGCAGCAGAAGCTGTGGCCTGATTTTATTTAACTATTCTATTGTATATTTCGGCAATCAGCTGATTCTTGGAAACACTAGCATGTCCTGGCTTAAACAGTGAGCCTACAATGTCTTGAAGCTCTTTTGGAAATGCAGACAAATCAGAATCAAAATTTATCCCGATACCTACAACAATCCACTGAACCAGTCCCGAATCAAATTCCGTGCCGGCTTCAGTAAGAATACCACAGATTTTTTTGCCGTCAACGAATAAGTCGTTGATAGGCTTGATAACAGGCTTGACGCTACAAAGCTTTTCGATAGATTGGCAAACAGCGCTTCCAACCTGTAAGGTAATATCGTCTGGCTTAAGGCTATCAAGCTTTGCAGGGGATAAAATGATGCTCATATAGATGCCACCTTTAGGTGAGAAGAAGCTATGATCCTTGCGGCCTCTGCCGGTGCCCTGAGTATTGGCTACAATAAGAGTGCCATGCTCAGCCCCGGCAATAGCCATTTCCTTTGCAAGCTTGTTGGTGGAATCCACCGTATCATATATATGAAATTTATCTATTGAGCCAATATCCTGGCTGCCAGATACTATATAAGAAGCAATGCCCTGAGCAGAAATAATATCGTTTTCTTCGCCAAGCATGTAGCCCTTATTGCTAACTGCTTCTATTTTATATCCAGCCTTGCGAAGCTCATTGATGGCCTTCCAAATTGCATTTCGCGAAAGCCCAAGCTGAGAGGCGATAGCTTCCCCAGAGATATATTCGGTTTTGTTATTCTCCAATAATTCTAAGACTTTATCCTTTGAACTCATTTATGTCTCCTAAGTATTTATGTGAATAGTAATATTATTTTTGCACTTTAAAGTGGTAAAGTTTACTAAACTCTCCATGTATATATTAGAAGTATTTATGCTATTTTGTCAAAGTTATTAAAAAGATGTGGTACTTCTTGAATTTCACACTTTAGTGCGATAAACTATTTAAAATGGTTTTTATAAAAGGGAAGGAATAATCATGACTTATAACATTGGCGTAATCAAAGGAGACGGAATCGGACCAGAGATAGTTACCGAGGCAGTTAAGGTTTTAGATGCCATCGGCGCTAAGTTCGGTCATCAGTTTAACTATACACAGATTCTTATGGGTGGCTGCTCAATTGACGCAACAGGTGAGCCTCTTACTGATGAGGCAATCGCTGCGGCCAAAGCAAGCGACGCAGTTTTAATGGGGTCCATTGGTGGCAACACATCTACCAGTCCTTGGTACAAGCTACCAGCCGATAAGCGCCCAGAGGCAGGCTTGCTTAAGCTTAGAAAGAGCCTCAATCTTTTCGCAAACCTTAGACCAGCATATTTATATGAAGAATTAAAAGAAGCGTGCCCACTTAGGGACGATATTATCGGAGAGGGCTTCGACATGATGATCATGCGAGAACTCACTGGCGGTCTATATTTTGGCGAGCGTTCCACTAAAGAAGAAAATGGTCAGCTTGTTGCCAGAGATTCCCTTACATATTCGGAAACAGAAATCAGACGAATTGCAAAGCGTGGATTTGATATTGCAATGAAACGACGCAAGAAGGTTACATCTGTTGATAAGGCCAACGTACTTGACAGCTCACGTCTTTGGAGAAAGATTGTTGAGGAGGTAGCAGCAGATTATCCTGAAGTTACATATGAACACATGCTTGTAGATAACTGTGCAATGCAGTTAGTTAAAGACCCAGGACAGTTCGATGTAATCCTTACAGAGAACATGTTCGGAGATATTTTAAGCGATGAAGCATCCATGGTTACCGGTTCCATCGGAATGCTATCGTCTGCATCACTGAATGATACAAAGTTTGGACTTTACGAGCCATCAGGCGGCAGCGCCCCTGACATCGCAGGAAAGGGCATCGCAAATCCGATAGCCACAATCCTATCCGCAGCCATGATGCTTCGCTACAGCTTCGACTTAGATGCTGAAGCAGATGCAATCGAAGCCGCAGTAAAGCAGGTGCTAAAGGACGGCTACCGCACCATCGACATTATGCCCCGCGACGGCAGTAGCGTAACTCGCGTGGGCACAGTAGAGATGGGTGACCTAATCGTAGAAAGACTATAAAAAGGCTTCACCCCTTGGGGGGAGAAGCTGTCACCGCAGGTGACTGATGAGGGGGGATATAAATGAGACCCTCATCCGTCTGCTTCGCATCCACCTTCCCCCAGAGGGGGAAGGCTTAGAGAAAGGAGTCAACAAATGAGAAGTGACAATGCTAGAGCTGGCATGCAGCAGGCACCAGCGAGAAGTTTGTTTAATGCACTGGGATTTACTCCAGAAGAAATGAAAAAGCCAATGGTTGGTATCGTATCCTCGTACAACGAAATCGTACCAGGCCATATGAATATTGATAAGATTGTGGATGCCGTAAAGCTAGGCGTAGCCGAAGCAGGCGGTGTTCCAGTAGTTTTCCCAGCAATCGCCGTATGTGATGGTATTGCAATGGGACACATCGGAATGAAGTATTCCCTTGTAACTAGAGATTTAATTGCAGATTCAACAGAGTGTATGGCACTTGCCCATCAGTTTGATGCACTTGTTATGGTTCCAAACTGTGATAAGAACGTGCCAGGACTTTTGATGGCGGCAGCAAGACTTGACCTTCCTACAGTTTTCGTATCAGGCGGCCCAATGCTTGCAGGCCATGTAGGTGGTCAGAAGCGTTCACTTTCTTCTATGTTTGAGGCAGTTGGTGCTTATGCAGCTGGCACAATGACAGAAGAGGATGTAGAAAACTACGTTGAAAATGTTTGCCCTACCTGCGGAAGCTGTTCAGGTATGTATACAGCTAATTCCATGAACTGCCTTACAGAGGCACTTGGAATGGGACTTAGAGGAAACGGTACAATCCCAGCAGTTTACTCAGAAAGAATCCGTCTTGCAAAGCATGCAGGTATGGCTGTTATGGATATGTATAACAAGGGCATCACAGCTCGTCAGATTATGACAAAGGATGCAATCCTTAACGCCCTTACAGTAGATATGGCACTTGGATGCTCCACAAACTCAATGCTTCATTTGCCAGCTATCGCTCATGAAATCGGATTTGATTTTGATATCGAATTTGCAAATCCTATTTCTGAAAAGACTCCAAACCTTTGCCACCTTGCACCAGCAGGTCCTACATACATGGAAGACCTTAACGAGGCAGGCGGTGTGTGGGCTGTTATGAAGGAGCTTGCAGACATCGGCTTACTTAACACAGATTGTATGACAGTTACAGGAAAGACTGTTGGAGAAAATATTAAAAATGCAGTAAACAGAAATCCAGAGGTTATCAGACCTGTGGACAATCCATATACAAAGACTGGTGGACTTGCAGTCCTCAAGGGAAATCTTGCACCAGACGGCTCCGTTGTAAAGCGAAGCGCAGTTGTGCCAGAGATGCTTGTACACGAAGGCCCAGCCAGAGTATTTGATTCAGAGGAAGATGCTATCGCAGCCATCAAGGGTGGCAAGATAGTAGAAGGAGATGTTGTAGTCATCCGCTACGAAGGACCAAAGGGTGGTCCTGGTATGAGAGAGATGCTTAACCCTACATCAGCAATCGCTGGTATGGGACTTGGCTCATCAGTTGCCCTTATTACAGACGGACGATTTTCAGGAGCCAGCCGTGGAGCTTCCATCGGACATGTTTCCCCAGAAGCAGCCGTAGGCGGACCAATCGCCCTAGTAGAAGAAGGCGACATCATCGCTATCGACATTCCTAACTACACCATGACACTTAAGGTAAGTGACGAAGAGCTATCTGCCCGCAAAGCAAAATGGCAGCCACGCGAGCCTAAGGTTACAACAGGCTACCTAAGAAGATACGCAGCACAGGTTACTAGCGGTAACCGCGGAGCAATCCTTCGCACACCAGAATTATAGAGGACTAGGAGATTATATATGTTATTAAACGGTTCAGAAATAATTATAGAATGTTTAAAGGAGCAGGGCGTAGATACAGTCTTCGGCTACCCAGGCGGCGCAATCCTTAATCTGTATGATGAGCTATATAAGCATCAGGAGATTCATCACGTGCTCACCAGCCACGAGCAGGGCGCAGCTCATGCTGCAGACGGTTATGCACGTTCAACAGGTAAGGTAGGTGTTTGCCTTGCAACAAGCGGCCCTGGAGCAACAAACCTGGTAACAGGTATTGCTACTGCACACATGGATTCTGTTCCAATCGTTGCAATCACTTGTAATGTTGCAGTGCCTTTGTTAGGAAAGGATTCATTCCAGGAAATCGATATCACTGGAATCACCATGCCTATCACAAAGCACAACTTCATCGTAAAGGATATTAAGGATTTGGCTGAGACAATCCGCAGAGCGTTTACTATTGCCCAGTCAGGACGTCCTGGCCCAGTTCTTATTGATGTGCCAAAGGATGTGACAGCTCCTTCTAACAAATGCGAATATATGCCAATGAAGCCAATCCCAGTTGGCAGAGTTAAAAAGAGCATTACAGCGGAGGCACTTGCCACTGCAAAGGATATGATTAAGAAGGCTAAGAAGCCAGTGATATTCGTTGGTGGTGGTGCAGTTATCGCGGGCGCATCAAAGGAATTAAAGAAGTTTGTTGAGCTTGTAGATGCTCCTGTTTGCGACACTCTTATGGGTAAGGGCGCATTCAACGGAACAGATGAAAGATACACAGGAATGCTTGGAATGCACGGCTGCAAGGCTTCAAATCTTAGCGTTTCAGAATGCGATTTATTGATTGCTATCGGATCAAGATTCTCAGACAGAGTTCTTGGCAATCCAGATAAGTTTGCCAGCAACGCAAAGATTCTTCAGTTTGATGTAGATCCAGCTGAAATCAACAAGAATATTTTGACAGACCACGCTGTTATTGGGGATATCAAAGAAATTTTATCTAGAATTAACAAAGACCTTGAACAGCAAAAGCATGAGAAGTGGGTTGAGCATGTAAAATCACTTTCAAATGAAAATCCACTTACTGTCCCAGAAGAAGGGCTATCAGGCCAGTTTATTGTTGCTGAAACATACAAGCAGACAAAGGGCGATGCCATTGTCACTACAGAGGTTGGACAGAATCAGATGTGGGCTGCTCAATATTATAAATTCAAAAAGCCACATCAGCTTCTTACATCTGGTGGCCTTGGAACAATGGGCTATGGCCTAGGCGCTGCTATTGGTGCAGCAACTGGAAACCCAGGAAAGAAGGTTATCAATTTTGCTGGTGATGGTTGCTTCAGAATGAATATGAATGAGATGGCAACAGCTGTTAGAGAGGGCCTTCCAATCGTGGAAATCATTATTAACAACCATGTTCTTGGAATGGTTCGTCAGTGGCAGACCATCTTTTATGAAAAACGCTATTCTGCAACAGTTTTGGACGACGGAGTAGATTATGTAAAGCTTGCAGAGGCGATGGGGGCTAAGGGAATCAGAGTATCATCTCAGGATGAATTCAAATCGGCACTTAAGGAGGCACTGTCCTCCGAGAGCCCTGTGCTCATTGACTGTATCATCGATTCAGATGACAAGGTATGGCCAATGGTAGCACCGGGAGCACCTATTAACGAATTCTTCAGAGAAGATTAACCTTAGACAAAGGAGAAAAGAGTAATGAGTAGAGTTTACAATTTTAGTGCAGGACCAGCAGTTTTACCAGAAGAGGTATTAAAGGAAGCAGCAGAGGAGATGCTTGATTACAGAGGATGTGGAATGTCTGTAATGGAGATGAGCCACCGAAGCAAGGTATTTGATGAAATCATCAAAGAGGCAGAGGCTGATATTCGTACACTTATGAACATCCCTGATAACTACAAGGTATTGTTCCTTCAGGGCGGCGCCAGCCAGCAGTTTGCAGCTATTCCTATGAACCTTATGAAGAATAAGAAGGCTGGTTATATCATCACAGGACAGTGGGCAAAGAAGGCTTTTGCAGAAGCAAAGATGTACGGTGAGGCTGTAGAGCTTGCTTCATCAGCTGACAAGACCTTCAGCTATATTCCAGATTGTTCCGACCTTCCTATCACTGATGATATGGATTATGTGTACATCTGCGAAAATAATACAATCTATGGTACTAAATTTAAGACTCTCCCAAATACAAAGGGTAAAGATTTGGTAGCTGATGTTAGCTCATGCTTCTTATCAGAGCCAGTTGATGTTAATAAATACGGTATCATCTATGGTGGCGTACAGAAGAATGTAGGACCAGCAGGTATGGTTATTGTAATCATCCGCGAGGATTTAATCCGTGATGATGTTCTTCCAGGCACACCTACAATGCTTAAGTACAAGACTCAGGCAGACAACGACAGCTTGTACAACACACCACCATGCTACGATATTTATATCTGCGGCAAGGTATTTAAATGGTTACTTAAGAATGGCGGCCTTACAGCAATGAAGGAGCTTAACGAAAAGAAGGCTAAGATTCTTTATGATTATCTTGATTCATCAAAGCTTTTCAAGGGAACTGTTAGAAAGGAAGACCGTTCTTTAATGAACGTACCATTCGTTACAGGAAACGAAGAGTTAGACGCTAAGTTTGTAAAGGAAGCTACAGCTGCAGGCTTCGTAAACCTTAAGGGCCACAGAACTGTTGGTGGTATGCGTGCATCTATCTACAATGCAATGCCTATCGAGGGCGTAGAAAAGTTGGTTGAGTTTATGCGTAAGTTTGAGGAGGAGAATGCCTAATGTATACATATAATTGTTTGAATCCGATTTCAGATAAGGGACTAGTTAATTTTTCTACAGACTATAAAAAGGTTGAAAATATTAGCGACGCAGATGCTTGCTTAGTTCGTTCAGCAGCAATGCATGATTTGGAGCTTGGTAGCAATCTTAAGTGTATTGCCAGAGCGGGCGCAGGCGTTAACAATATTCCTCTTGTAAAATGTGCAGAGGAGGGAATTGTTGTATTCAACACACCAGGTGCCAACGCAAACGGTGTTAAGGAATTAGTTTTTGCTGGAATGCTTCTTGCAAGCCGTGACATCGTAGGCGGTATCCAGTGGGTTAACGAAAACAAGGATGATGAGAACATCGGAAAGACAGCAGAAAAGGCTAAGAAGGCTTTCGCTGGAACAGAAATTGCAGGCAAAAAACTGGGCGTAATCGGTCTTGGTGCAATCGGTGTTAAGGTAGCCAATGATGCTACACGCCTTGGCATGGAAGTACTTGGCTTCGATCCATACATCTCAGTAAATGCCGCATGGAATCTTTCACGTAATGTAAAGCATGTTACAAACGTAGAAGATATCTACAAGGAATGTGATTTCATTACAGTTCACGTTCCACTTACAGATACAACAAAGGGAATGATTAATAAAGAAGCTGTTCAGGCTATGAAGAAGGGTGTTGTAATTCTTAACTTTGCAAGAGACCTTCTTGTAGATGAGCAGGCTGTTATGAATGGTATCGATGCAGGTAAGATTCATCGTTATGTTACAGATTTTGCAAATCCTACTGTAGCTGGCAAGCCAGGGGTTATCTGCACACCACATCTTGGCGCTTCAACAGAAGAGGCAGAAGACAACTGTGCAATAATGGCCGTTAAGGAAATCATGGATTACATGGAAAATGGTAACATTACCCATTCTGTAAACTATCCTGATTGCGACATGGGTGATTGCAAGGCTGAAAGCCGTGTGGCCATCCTTCACAAAAACAAGGCAGGTATGATTGCTGCATTTACATCTATCCTTAGCAAGGAAAATGTAAACGTAGATGACATGACAAACAAGAGCCGCGGTGATTTCGCATACACACTTCTTGATTTAGGAAGCAAGCTTTCTGACCAGGTTATTTCAGAGATTGAGCAGGTTGACGGAGTAATCAAAATCAGAGTTGTAAAATAGCATAAAAAGCCTTAAAGACGGTGGGAATCCACCGTCTTTTTTCATGATTGATAATGTGCTATAATGGTTAGGATTGTAAAAATGGGAGGACTGTCGGTATGGAAACCATGGAAGCCGTTACAGCAGAAGAATTAGTAGAAGATATTCAAAAGGGTGTTTTCCAACAGCAGCTGGAAAAACTCATCCCAAAGTTTTGGAGTTTTGGCTGGAGCGTAGTTCTGGCTTTAATAGTATTTTTTGTTGGTTCTAAGATAATAAAGGGAATTATTAAGCTGTTCCACAAAACAATGGATAGGCATGATTTCGACCCTGGGGTTGAAACCTTCCTTGAATCTGTTATCAGATGGATTTGCTACATTATTCTTATAACTATTATATTAGGCTTATTCGGTATTACTACAGCCTCTATATCTGCCGCGGTTGCAGGTCTTGGTGTTACTATTGGTCTCGCATTACAGGGCGCTTTATCTAACTTCGCAGGTGGAGTTTTAATCCTTTTAATGCACCCATTCAGGGTAGGAGATTACATCATAGAACATGCCACAGGCCAGGAAGGTACAGTTGAAAAAATCAACATCATCTATACCACACTTAAAATGTTAGATGGTCGTTTGGTTCAGATTCCAAATGGTACACTTTCTGCCGCATCACTTACTAACTGTACAGCACAGAGCTATCGTTTGTTTAACGAAACAGTTGGTATCAGCTACGACAGCGACATTAAAAAGGCTAAAGAAATATTAAAATACATTGCAGAAAACTGCCCACACAGAGTAAACGATGCACCTGTTCAGGTGTTTGTTGCAGAGCTGGCAGACAGCGCAGTTATGATTGGACTTAGATTCCCAATCGACATTGACCATTTCTGGGAAGAGAAATGGAACACATTAGAAGAAATAAAATCAAGATTTGATAAATCGGGCGTAGAAATATGCTTTAATCAGCTAGACGTACATATAAAAGAAAAATAATACGAGAAAGGCAACACATTGAATAATTCATACGAATTACTGAAAGAGGAGAAGCTAGAAGGACTTGACTCCCTAGGCTTTATATTTGAGCACAAGAAAACAAAGGCGCGTATTTGTTTTATTTCAAACGACGATAACAACAAAGTATTCTACATAGGCTTTAGAACTCCACCAAAGGATTCCACTGGTGTAGCTCACATAGTTGAACATACAGTACTTTGCGGTTCTGATAAATATCCTGTTAAGGACCCTTTCGTAGAGCTTGTAAAGGGCAGTCTTAACACATTCTTAAATGCAATAACATATTCTGACAAAACAGTATATCCAATTGCCAGCACCAACGATGCAGATTACATGAACCTTATCGATGTTTACATGGATGCTGTATTCCATCCAAACATCTACAAATATCGTGAGATTTTTGAGCAGGAGGGTTGGCACTATGAAATGGAAAACCCTGAATCAGATCTTACAATAAACGGTGTTGTATACAACGAGATGAAGGGTGCTTATTCATCACCTGATGATGTGCTTAACCGTCAGATACTTAATTCACTTTTCCCTGACACTACATACGCCATCGAATCAGGTGGAGACCCAAAGGTTATCCCAACACTTACATACGAGGATTTCCTTGCATTCCACAGTAAATACTATCATCCTAGCAATTCCTACATCTACGTATACGGAGATGTGGATATAGATGAGATTTTAGAGTATTTAGATACCAAATATCTCCGCTACTACGATTATCTAGAGGTAGATTCTGAAATAAATATGCAGAAGGTCTTTGATAAGCCAGCAGAGATAACAGTTGATTATCCTATCGGCGCAGACCAGGACACAGCTAATAACGCATACCTTTCTTATAACGTATGTATAGGCGATGTGCTGGACCCTAACATGTACAGGGCATTCGATATTTTAAATTACGCTTTGGTATCAGCACCAGGTGCTCCACTTTACAAAGCACTTATTGATGCCAATATCGCAGAAGATGTTGATTGTTCCTTCGAAGCATCTCAAAGACAGATGTATTTTTCAATTGTAGCAAGAGGTGCCAACGAATCCGATAAGGACAAATTCGTTAATATTATAGAAACTACTCTTAAGGACGTAGTTAATAAGGGCATCGATAAAAAGACTCTTTTTGCTGCCATCAACGGCGAACAGTTTAGAGCAAGAGAGTTGGATTTCGGTAGCGCACCAAAGGGATTGATTATCGGTCTTCAGCTTCTTGATAGCTGGTTGTACGATAGAAATCAACCATTCTTACATCTACACGGTGTAGAAGTATTAGATAAAATTAAAACTAAAGTTAACAATGACTTATTCGACGAAATCGTAGATAAATATCTGATTTCGAACAACCATAAATCAATAGTTACTCTCAGACCAAAGCAGGGACTTACAGCAGCTGATGATGCAGCCTTAAGAGAAAAGCTTGCTGCTAAAAAGGCATCCCTTTCTGAAGAGGAGATAAAAGCAATTGTTGAGCATACAGCTTACCTAAAGGAATACCAGCAGACTCCTAGCTCAAAGGAGGATTTGGAAAAGATTCCTATGCTTAGCAGATTCGACCTTACCAGAGAGGCCAGACCAATAGATTTGGCTGTCTATGAGGAGGAAGGAACCACAATCCTTCACCACAAGGTACGCACTAACGGAATACATTATTTCAACATGGTGTTTGATATTTCCGATTTACCACTTTCAGAGGTACCTTATGTATCATTGTTAGAGCGTTTCATCGGATTGCTGGATACTGAAAAATACACCTACACAGATTTCACTAACGAAATGTATCTCCACACTGGTGGAATTAGCACTAACACAGCTGTTCATGAAGTCTTCGGTGACCATGACAAATACAAAATGACATTTGAGGTTCGCTCAAAGTTCATTTATGAGGAGGCTGAACAGGCTAAGGACTTAGCCATGGAAATGATTTGCCACACCAAGTTTTCCGATACTAAGAGACTTAAGGAGTTGATCACAGCTGAAAAGTCTCACATGGAATACGTACTTAATACAAAGGGTAATCAGGTGGCAGCCACAAGAGCAAGATGTGGCTTCTCTAAAAAAGCCAACATATCTGATTGTGCTAACGGAGTTAGATTCTATCGCTTCTTAGTAGATTTAGAAGAAAACTTCGATGATAGAAAAGAAGAAGTTATATCTAAACTTAATAACTTATGCAAGACTATTTTTGCAGTAGATAGACTTATTATTTCATCCACAGGAAAGACAGATGTTTTAGAGCAGTCAAGAAGCCTAGTTAAAGAAATCAAGCCACTTCTTACTCAGCAGAAGATTCCATTCGAAGGAGAGGATAGCTTCGAAGTTCATCCTGTAAAGGAAGCTTTAAAGGATGCATCACAGATACAGTATGTTGCCATGGCTGGTGATTTTGTTAAAGCAGGATTTAAATATAACGGTGCATACAAATTATTAAATACAATATTAGGCTACGACTACTTCTGGATTAAGGTTAGAGTTCAGGGTGGTGCCTACGGCTGTAACATGAACTCCAGCCGACAGGGTGACATGGTATTTGTATCTTACCGTGACCCAAATCTTGTTGAAACATTAAAAGTATTTGAACACACAGGAGATTACCTTAGAAACTTTGATGTAGATGACAGGGATATGACAAAATACATCATAGGAACTATCAGTGGAATGGACACACCACTTACTCCATCCCAGCGAGGATTGAGAGGCCTTAGCTGTTACCTCAGCGGAGTAACCTATGATATCCTTCAGAAGACTCGTAACGAAGTGCTAGATGCTACAGAAGAAGACATCCGCAACCTAGCCGCCCCAGTAGACGCCGCTATGGAACAAGGATACATCTGTGTAGTCGGCAACGAGTCGGTTATCGAGGATAATAAGAACATATTTAATAATATAGAGAGTTTATATAATTAATTTAGGATATCTAGAGGTATTAGAATGAGTGATAATTTTAAATCAGGTTTCGTTACTATAGTTGGTCGCCCAAACGTAGGTAAGAGCACTCTCATGAACCATATCATTGGTCAGAAGATTGCTATTACCAGTAACAAGCCACAAACAACAAGAAACAGAATACAGACTGTATACACAGACAGTGACAAGGGCCAAATCGTTTTCCTTGACACACCTGGTATGCATCAGGCCAAAAATAAGCTAGGAGAATACATGATGACAGCTGCCAAGGGCACTATCAATGATGTAGATTTAATCCTTTGGCTTATCGAGCCAGACACAAAGGTTGGAGCTGGTGATAAAAAGATAGCAGAATTACTTGGCACAGTTGATGCTCCTGTTATCTTAGTTATCAACAAGATAGATATGGCAGATGGAGCCAAAGTAGGAGAAACTATTTCAGCCTTTAAGGATTTATGCGATTTCGCTGAGGTAGTTCCAGTATCTGCACTTCATGGCCAGGGCTGTGATGATTTGCTTGATACTGTTTTCAAATATCTTCCAGAGGGCCCAGCCTTTTACGATGAGGAAACTGTTACAAACCAGACTCTTAGAGAGATAACAGCAGAAATCATCCGCGAGAAATCTTTACATGCTCTTAGTGATGAGGTGCCACACGGTATTGCAATCCTTATCGATAGCATGAAGGAACGCCCAGGCAATAGACCAATGTGGGATATCGAAGCAACTATCATCTGCGAAAAGAACTCTCACAAGGGTATTATTATAGGAAAGGGTGGTGCCATGATTAAGAAAATCGGCACTAACTCTCGCTATGAAATTGAAAAGCTTCTTGACGCAAAGGTTAACCTTAAGCTTTTTGTTAAGGTCAAGAAGGATTGGAGAGACAGCGATTTCGAACTAAAGAATTTTGGTTATAAGAAAGAGGATTTAAGCTAGATGGGACTAGTTACCTTGACAGGGCTTGTGCTTTCAGCCTCAGATGTAGGTGAATTTGATAGAAGATTAGTGATTCTTACAAAGGAAGCGGGAAAAGTCACAGCCTTTGCAAAGGGGGCAAGACGTCCTAACAATCCACTTATAGCAGCCTGTTCTCCATTTTGCTTTGGTGTGTTTGATGCCTTTGAAGGAAGAAATTCCTACCATATTAGTAAAGCTAACATATCTAATTATTTTAGAGATTTGGTTATGGATTATGATAAGGTAGTTCTAGGCTCCTACTTTTTGGAGGTGGCTGGCTTTCTTTCAGTAGAGGGCGTGGATGAAAAGCTTAGGCTTGCCCTTCTATATCAAAGCTTAAAAGCATTGGAATCAGGGAAGTTTTCCCACAGACTTCTTAAAAACATATACGATTTAAAGACATGGGTTATAGACGGAGAATATCCAAACGTTTTCAGCTGTATGAAATGCGGCAGCAAAGAAAACCTTACAGCATTCTCCACTAAGCTTCATGGAACATTGTGTAAAAGTTGCGCCGAAATGGAGGCTGGCGTGGATATTTCCACATCAACTCTTTATACAATGCAATTTATAGTTTCCTCAAGCATTGAAAAGTTGTATACTTTTGTGTTGAATGGAAAAACTGAGGAAGAATTGACTAGAATTTTGGACGCTTATAGATTAAACTATAGGTCGCACAAATATAAGAGCGAGGAATTTTTATGAGGAACAATAAGTCAAGGACACCAGGCATGCGCTCTAGAGCAGGTGGCGTTCGTCCAAGACAGGGTGTGGCTTCTAGAGAGCTTCAGGAAGCCAGAAGAAAAAAGAGACAAAGAGAAGTAATGCGCAACCGTATCATTTTTGGTGTTGGCGCAGCTGCAGTTCTATTGTTACTTATCTTCATTATTGTAAAGCTTATAGGATTTGCTCTGAATTCAGGCAGAGCATCAGATACATCCAAGCTTACATTCACAAATACAGGCGAGGTTGTATTTGAAGAGGTTACAGATTTTGATACTGACACATATTCAAAGTCAGAATTCAAAAAATATACTAATGATTTGATATCAAGCTTTAACGAAACCTACGGTGACAAGGCCATTAAACTTGATAAGCTTAAGGTTTCTTCAGGCAAAGCTTATGTAAAAACTACATATAAAGATGCCGATTGCTACAGTGCATTCACATCCTACGGAACATACAACGCTTCCTATAAAGAAGCAGTAGATGCAGGATATGATTTCGCAGCATTGTTTTCAGAGGTTGCAGATGGTCAGCTTCTTGCTGCAGATGTTGTAGATGCTGATTCAGTATTTGCAGATTCCAACGTAGCTGTAGTTAATGAGAACGTTACGGTTACTGTACCTGGTACAATCACCTACGTATCTAACGCTAACATAGAGCTTGTTGATTCAGATACAATTACCATTTCACAGGCAGATGGAAATGCTGATGCCACAGATATGGTTTATATAATATATAGTAATAAATAGAAGGGAATATATATCATGGAAAAAACTATGGACAAAATCATAGCTCTTGCCAAAGCCAGAGGTTTTGTGTATGCTGGTTCAGAAATCTATGGTGGTCTCGCAAACACATGGGACTACGGTAACCTTGGTGTAGAGCTTAAGAACAACGTTAAGAAAGCTTGGTGGCAGAAGTTCGTACAGGAGAATCCATACAACGTAGGTGTTGATTGTGCTATCCTTATGAACCCACAGACATGGATTGCATCAGGTCACCTTGGTTCATTCTCAGATCCTCTTATGGATTGTAAGGAATGCCATGAAAGATTCAGAGCTGACAAGATTATTGAAGATTTTGCAGCTGAAAATAACATCGAGCTTAAGTCATCTGTTGATGGCTGGAGCAAGGACGAGATGAAGGAATTCATCGAAAGCAACAATGTTCCATGTCCTACATGCGGCAAGCATAACTTTACAGACATCCGTGAGTTCAACCTTATGTTCAAGACATTCCAGGGTGTTACAGAGGATGCTAAGAACACTGTTTATCTTCGTCCAGAGACAGCACAGGGTATTTTCGTTAACTTCAAGAATGTACAGCGTACATCTCGTAAGAAGGTTCCATTTGGTATTGGCCAGATTGGTAAGTCATTCCGTAACGAAATCACACCTGGTAACTTTACTTTCCGTACTCGTGAGTTCGAGCAGATGGAGCTTGAGTTCTTCTGCAAGCCTGGTACACAGGATGAGTGGTTCCAGTACTGGAGAAGCTTCTGCCGTGACTGGCTTGTTAGCCTTGGCATGAAGGAAGATGAGATGCGTCTTCGCGATCATGATCCAGAGGAGCTTTCATTCTACTCAACAGGTACTACAGATATCGAGTTCTTATTCCCATTTGGTTGGGGCGAACTTTGGGGTATCGCTAGCCGTACAGATTATGACCTTACACAGCATCAGAATGTTTCAGGTCAGGATCTTACATACTTTGATGATGAGCTTAATGAAAAATATTTACCATATGTTATTGAGCCATCACTTGGTGCAGACCGTGTAGTTCTCGCATTCCTTTGCGCAGCATATGACGAAGAGGAAATTGGTGATGAGAACAGAAGTGATGTTCGTACAGTTCTTCACTTCCATCCAGCACTTGCACCAGTTAAGATTGGTGTGCTTCCACTTTCTAAGAAGCTCAATGAGGGCGCAGAAAAGATTTTTGCAGAGCTTTCTAAGAAGTACAACTGCGAATTCGATGACAGGGGAAACATCGGAAAGCGTTATCGTCGTCAGGACGAAATCGGTACACCATTCTGTATCACATACGACTTTGATTCAGAAGAAGACCACATGGTTACAATTCGTCACCGTGATTCTATGGAGCAGGAGCGTATCGCTATTGCGGATTTGGATGCATACTTTGCAGATAAATTCACATTCTAATTATTATTTAGAAAATTATTTTGGAGGATAATGCTATGGAAAACACTAATGTAGAGGGTAAGACCACAGACTTTTGCGAGCTTGAGGCCGCTAAGCCTTCTGATTTGGGGGAGGATTTACTTTTAGAGCAAATCGACGCCTTTCGTGAGAAGGCAACACAGCTGCAGCAGCTCATCGTTCAGAAGGAACACAAAGCAGCTGAACTTGAAGCATTAGTTAAAGAGAAAGAAGCAATAAATGTAAAACTACAGGAGGAGCTTTCTAAGAAGCAGGAAGAGGCAGATACTCTTGTTGCAGACGTAGAGACTCAGGTAGATAGAATGATGCAGGTTGTAAAGAACAACATGGATCAGCTGGAAGTTGACATTAAGGGCCAGGTAAATGGCAATCAGGAATCATACGAAAAGCATAGTAGAAGCCTTCAGGATACATTAAAGAACGTTTCTGCCGGACTTGATTCTATCCAGAACGAGCTCTCAGAGAAGACTCATTCAGAATCAGTTCATTTATATCGTTTGATTCAGGATTTACTTAAGGAGCATGACAACAGCGAAGAGCAGGCTCTTAAGGCTGTTGAGCACTATAGCTCACTTAAGAAGCTTTCAGTAGTACTTATCGTGCTTGTAGTTTTATCAGTTGGATTGTCAGCTGCCTCATTTATTCTTTCTCTAGGTATTTTTTAAGATTTAAATGGAGGAAATATGCCGAAGTCAGTTTATATAATCGGTCACAAAAATCCAGATACTGATAGTATCTGTGCAGCAATTGCGTATTCTTATCTTAAGAATACACTTAGTACTGGTGAAAATTATGTCCCAAAGAAGGCGGGCGCTCTTAATGAGGAGACTCGTTACGTATTAAATCGATTCAATGTACCAGAGCCAGAGACAGTTACAGACGTAGGTGCTCAGCTTAGCGATATTGAATACAGACAGTTAGAGGGTGTTAGTGGACACATCTCTCTTAAGAAGGCATGGGAGACTATGCTTGATAAGAACGTAGCAACCCTTCCAGTTGTAGGACAGACTGGTAAGCTTGAGGGTGTTATCGTTAACGGAGATATTGCTTATTCATATATGGATATCTATGATAACAGCATTTTATCTCGTTCACGTACTCAGTATTCAAACATTATCGGAACACTTAATGGTAGACTTGTTACAGGTAACCCACACGCATATTTCGTTAAGGGTTCAGTAGTTATTGCATCAAGCAGCCGTGAAGAGCTTATTGATGATATTAAAAGAGATGACCTTGCCATTGTTGGTAACATTACAGCTCGTCAGCTCATCTGTATTGAAGCAGGATGTAGCTGCTTAGTAGTTTGTGGTACAAGCAAGGTTGAAAAGGAAGTTGCAGATCTTGCAGAGAAGAATCAGGTAGTTCTTATTACTACTGAATTCGATACATTTACAGTTGCTAGACTTATTCATCAGGCTATGCCTATCCGTCAGTTCATGCAGAAGGATGACCTTATCAGCTTCGAGCTTGACGATTATGTTGATGAAGTAAGAGAAGTAATGAAATCTGTTAGACATAGAGATTTCCCTATCTTAGATGAAAACAGACATTACATCGGAATGGTTTCAAGACGTCTTCTTTTAAATATGGAAAAGAAGAGAATCATTCTTGTTGACCACAACGAAAAGTCACAGGCTGTTAATGGTATTGACCAGGCAGAAGTATTGGAAATTATCGATCACCACAGATTAGGTTCACTAGAGACTGTTTCTCCTATCTTATTCAGAAACCAGCCTTTAGGTTCAACAGCTACAATCGTTACATTAATGTACAAGGAACGCGGCGTAGAAATCCCTAAGGATATCGCAGGTATTCTTTGCTCAGCTATTCTTTCTGATACATTAATGTTTAGATCACCTACATGCACACCTACAGACGAAGCTTTGGCTAAGGAGCTTGCAGATATCGCTGGAGTAGATGTTACAGAGCTTGCAACATCTATGTTTGAAGCAGCTAGTGATTTCAAGGATCGTACAGCAGAGCAGATTTTCCATCAGGATTACAAGATATTTACAAGTGGTGAAATTAAATTTGGTGTTGCTCAGGTTAGCTCAGTTTCAAGAAGCCAGTTAAATACAATTAAGGCAGATATTAAGGCATACATGGATACAGTACTTGAGTCAGCTAGCTTAGATGCTGTATTTGTAATGCTCACAGATATCTTAAATGAAAACACAGAGCTATTATTCGTAGGTAATGATGCTGGCAAGATTATTGCAGATGCATTCCGCATGCCAGTTGCTACAGATAGCTACATGTTAGAGGGCGTTGTTTCTCGTAAGAAGCAGCTCATCCCACCTATCATGGAAACACTTCAGGAATAAAAAATATTTTATGACCTTTTTGTGAAAAAATGGTTTAAATGCATTTTAGATGTTATAATAGGTGTTACAGTTAAGCTAAGGCTTGATTGTAACACCTTTTTTATAGCTAAAATAATTTTTTGAAAAAATTTTCAAAAAGGGGTTAAGTTTATAACGGTACGTCCGATATAACTATTGCAAGGCAAAAAAGCCAAAGAAAAAAGGCTTCCACCTTGAGGGGGTGCTAGACTCCAGTGGAGTCTGTTTAGCACCGACCGAGCCGGAGGCGAGAAAAGCTGTCACCGCAGGTGACTGATGAGGGTGCAAAACTACCTACAAAAATATTTTTTAAATTTTTTAAATTTAGGGGTTAAGTTTTCCCGCCATCATCCGATAAAGTATTTAGAGATAAATGAAAAGGATTTCTATATCTCGATTTTAGTTACATCACAACCTCATAAAGGTTTCGTTACCAGGACAAGGATGTTAAGGATCGAAATATTCGTTATATCTTTTTATTTATCTATTGTACTCACAATAGGTTTTTTTCATGCATACCTTTATTATCAATTGGATATCTTTAC
Source organism: uncultured Pseudobutyrivibrio sp. (assembly GCA_902775195.1). Classification (GTDB taxonomy): domain Bacteria; phylum Bacillota; class Clostridia; order Lachnospirales; family Lachnospiraceae; genus Pseudobutyrivibrio. Next base: position 328 of record CACYLQ010000013.1, on the reverse strand, counting down.
AGCATATGCGCGAATGCTGTTGGATATAAATGTAATTATTAACAATTGAGTGCGAAAGCACTTCTCCCGGGAAAGGAATCTAGGGAGTATCTACAAGGAGGTAGAATTTATGGTAGTACAACACAACATGCAAGCAAGCAATGCTTCAAGAATGCTCAACATCACATCAGGCGCTCAGGCAAAGTCAACTGAGAAACTTTCTTCAGGTTTTAAGATCAACCGTGCAGCAGATGATGCAGCTGGTCTTTCAATTTCAGAGAAGATGCGTAAGCAGATTAGAGGTCTTGACCAGGCTTCTACAAACGCACAGGATGGTGTATCTGCAGTG
>CACYLQ010000012.1:1370-25702 GCA_902775195.1 uncultured Pseudobutyrivibrio sp. | reverse complement strand
GGTGTTAGAATTGCACCTGAAACAGGCATACTTACAACAGCCTTCCCATGCGCAACACTTTTAGCTTGCACCTGGAACGAACATTTGCTTTCCCAGGTAGGAAAAGCAGGCGGTGAAGAGCTCAAGGAAAACAACTTAGCAGTTTGGCTTACACCAGCTATCAATATTCACCGTAATCCACTTTGCGGTAGAAACTTTGAATACTATTCAGAGGACCCAATCGTAGCAGGTAAGCTTGCAGCAGCATTAGTAAATGGAATCCAGAGCAACCACGTGGGAGCCTCTGTAAAGCATTTTGCATGCAACAATAAGGAAACTAACAGAAAGCACAGTGATTCAAGAGTATCAGAGCGAGCTCTTCGTGAAATTTATCTTAAGGCGTTTGAAATCGTAGTTAAGGAAGCAGAGCCTTACACAATCATGAGCGCCTACAACGCTATCAATGGCGAGCGTGCATCTGAAAGCCGCGATCTACTTACAGGCATCCTACGTGAAGAATGGGGCTACGAAGGCATGGTCACATCAGACTGGTGGACACGTGGTGAGCACTACAAGGAATCAAATGCAGGCAACGACCTTAAGATGGGCAACGGATACCCAAAGCGCCTTAAGGCTGCAGATGAAAAGGGAGCACTTGATCACGACCAGTTAAAGCTCAATGCAAAAAGAATACTTAATACAATTTTGAAATTCGATTAATAATATATCAATGAACTATTCATTGTTTTCTATAGAATTTAAAAATGCCTTGCGTAGTTAATCACTATAGTGTACAATAGTTCAGGTTGTTTGAAAATAAAGTTGATTTATAACGTTGTCAGATAATTGTGAGGGAAACTGTGGGCAATAAATTTACAATTCAACCTCCTGCACAGGAAACTATTACAGCGGCAAAGGAGGCCCAGAGAAAATTTAAAGATGCTAATGTTACCATTATGGATATTTATACCTTTCAGACTAAGGTATTAAGTGGTGAGATAAGCGATGATAAGGGAATAGCTGAACTTATTATTAACGATTCCGTATCAAATTATCATATCCATATAAATAGACGATGCGTAACCAAATCCGATGGGTCACTTATTACCTATGCTGGTATAATGAAGATGTACAAGCCAGAGGAGCTTAAGATTAAATACACCAAGCGCCCAAAGAAGATGATGTCTGTTGCTCAGCTAAAGCAAAGACGTAAGGAACGAAACAAGGTTTCCATTTCAAAAATGAGATAAGCATTAGCTTTTGTTTCTAAGTATTTCATCCTTGTATTTTTTAGGTGATTTACCATATTCTTTCACAAAGGCTCTATAGAAAACAGAATAGTCTGCAAACCCGTAGGCTTCTGAAACAATAGAAATATCTTGACCGCTAAGTATAGCGTCTCGACACATGTCGAGGCGCTTTTTTGTTATGTATTTGTGCAAAGGAATACCATTGGTTTCGGAAAAAACATGGGAGATATGGTATTTGCTAACGTGTAGCTTGTCTGCAATAAGCTCTAGGGACAGTGGCTCATCAATGTGAGTTTCAATGTATTGGATAATGCTTTGATACAAGGAATTGCTGTCGGATTCAACAATGTTAGGGTTAAGGTTTTCATAAACCAGTCGGCTAACGGTGATAATAAAATCGCTTACAGAAAGAAGAATTTTGGCGTCTCTTCCAAAGCGGTGGGAGTGAACCTCATCTATAAGAGTAAAGCCCTTTCCCTGGATGGTGTTAAATTCAATATCTGTAAATTTATGGATGAAAAAGGTGTTTCCAGTGGTTTTGTTTGGAAGATAATTGTAATCTTCCGAAACGTTAGAAAGGGTGCTAATGAAATCCTTAGTAACCCAGAATACGAAACGTCTGTAGGCTACCTCTCCATCTAACAGCTGGGCATAGTGAGGCAAATGTGGAGGTATAACAATAAGAGTGCCAGGTGTTGGCACAAAGGATTTTCCATCTATATGCATAATGATATGCCCATCGATAAAGAAGTAAAATTCGTAGTAATCGTGGGTGTGGGCAGCAACTGTAGGGATTTTCTTATCACTGTAGTAGTAGATTTCAAAATCCCTGGAAATCATATATTGTCTTGTACTAAATTCTGATTTTAAATTCTTTTTCATAATGGTAAATTACCATACAATCGCAAAAAATGCAATGTAAGAAGCAAGGGTGACAATGGGAGAACTGAAAGGCCTAATGTATGATGTTATCATCAAAATGGTTTTACAAGGAGATAGGAAAAATGTATGACGAGATAAAAGAAAAATTTGAAAAAATTGGAATCATACCAGTTGTTGTTCTTGATGATGCAAAGGATGCAAAGGCTCTTGGTGAGGCTTTGATGAATGGGGGACTTCCTGCAGCAGAGGTAACATTTAGAACTGATGCAGCAGAGGAATCTATTAGAATTTTATCAACAGAGTTTCCTGATATGTTAGTTGGAGCTGGAACTGTTTTAACCTGCGAGCAGGTTGATAGAGCTATGGCAGCAGGTGCAAAGTTTATCGTAGCACCAGGCTTCAATCCAAAGGTTGTTAACTACTGTATTGAAAAGGGTTATCCAGTATGCCCAGGTGTTCAGACACCAGGCGAGATGGAACAGGCTATGGAGCTTGGACTTGATTTTGTAAAGTTCTTTCCAGCTGAGCCAGCAGGCGGCCTCCCAATGATTAAGGCTGTCGCAGCACCATACACAAAGCTTACATTCATGCCTACAGGTGGCATCAACAAGGAAAACGTACGCGAATACCTTAAATGCAATCGCATCGTAGCCTGCGGCGGCACCTGGATGGTCAAAGGAGACATGATTGCAAGCGGTGACTTCGAAAAAATCGAGACCCTAACCCACGAAGCCGCCGACATCGTAAAGGAGGTACGTGCTTAATGGAAATGACACTTAGATGGTACGGTAAGGATTTCGATACCGTAACACTTGAGCAGATCAGACAAATACCGGGAGTGCACGGTGTAATCACTACACTGTATGATACAAAGCCTGGCGAAGTATGGAGCCGCGAGCGCATCCATGCCATGAAGGCTGAAGTAGAGGCTGCAGGCCTTAAGGTCGCTGGAATTGAAAGCGTAAATGTTCATGAAGATATCAAGCTTGGTAAGCCAAGCCGTGATGAGCTTATTGATAATTATATTGAGACTTTAAAGAATCTTGGCGAGGAAGATATTCATCTTGTTTGCTATAACTTTATGCCAGTATTTGACTGGACCAGAACAGAGCTTGCAAGAAAAAGACCTGATGGTTCTACAGTTCTTGCATATACTCAGGAGGCAGTAGATGCACTTGTTCCTGAGAAGATGTTTGAATCTATTTCTGGTGATACAAATGGTTCTGTAATGCCAGGCTGGGAGCCAGACAGACTTGCTCATGTTAAGGAGCTTTTCGAGGAATATAAGGATATTACTGATGAGGATTTATTTGAGAATCTCAAATATTTTTTAGAGAGAATAATGCCTGTTTGTGACCAGTATGACATTAACATGGCTATTCATCCAGATGATCCAGCATGGCCAGTATTTGGCTTGCCTCGTATCATCATTAACAAGGAAAACATCCATAGAATGATGAAGATGGTAGATAACCCACACAACGGTGTTACCTTCTGTTCAGGTTCTTATGGAACAAATCTAGAAAACGATTTGCCAGATATGATTAGAAGCTTAAAGGGTCGTATTCATTTTGCACATGTTAGAAATCTTAAGTTCAATTCACCTACAGATTTCGAGGAGGCTGCACATCTTTCTTCAGACGGAAGCTTCGATATGTATGAAATCGTAAAGGCACTTTATGATATAGGCTTCACAGGCCCAATCCGCCCAGACCACGGAAGAATGATTTGGGGAGAAAAGGCTATGCCAGGATATGGACTCTACGACAGAGCCCTTGGAGCTGCCTATATCAATGGACTTTGGGAAGCAATCGAAAAAGGAGAACGATAATGAAGCTAACAAACGAAGGCATAAAGGATAGAGCTACATGGGAAGCAAAAGGCTATAAGCTTCCAGATTATGATAGGCAAAAGGTTATCGCAAATACGAAGAAGAATCCAACATGGATTCACTTTGGAGCAGGAAATATTTTCAGAGCCTTTCAGGCTAATGTGGTAGACAAGCTTTTAGATGAGGGTGTACTTGATACTGGCTTAATCGTTGCAGAAGGCTATGACTATGAAATCATCGAAAAGTACAACAGACCATGTGATGACCTAAGCATTCTTGCTACATTAAAGGCTGACGGCACAGTAGAGAAAAAGGTTGTTGGTTCTATTGCAGAATCTTGTATCTTAGATGAAGAAAACGAAAAGGAAATCGAAAGATTAAGAGAGATTTTCAGAGCACCATCACTTCAGATGGTAAGCTTTACAATCACAGAAAAGGGCTATAAGACAAAGGCTTATATGTCAAAGGTTGTAGGCCTTATATTAGAAAGATTTAAAGCAGGTGCACTTCCTATTTCCATCGTAAGTATGGATAACTGCTCTCACAATGGTGACAAGCTAAAGGAAGCTGTTATAGAGCTTGCAAAGGAATGGTTTAAGGAAGGTAAGTGCCAAACAGATTTCATCGCTTATTTGGAAAATCCAAAGTGCGTTGCATTCCCACTTACAATGATAGATAAAATCACTCCACGCCCAGATGACACTGTTAAGCAGATGTTAATTGAAGATGGAGTTGAAGGTGCAGAGCCTATCGTAACCAGCAAGAATACATACGTTGCAAACTTCGTAAATGCCGAGGAAACAGAGTATTTAGTTATTGAAGATTTATTCCCTAACGGACGCCCTGAATTAGAGAAGGGTGGTATCGTATTTACGGATAGAATCACAGTTGATAAGACTGAAAAGATGAAGGTATGCACATGCCTTAACCCACTTCACACAGCACTTGCTGTTTATGGATGCCTTCTTGGTTACAAGACAATCCATGATGAAATGGAGGATAAGGCTTTAAAGAAAATGGTAACAATCCTTGGTAAGGAAGAGGGAATGAAGACTGTCGTAAATCCTGGTGTTATCAAGCCAGACGATTTCCTTGATGCAGTTCTTACAAAGCGTCTTCCAAACCCATTTATGCCAGATACACCACAGCGTATTGCCTGTGATACATCTCAGAAGCTTCCAATCAGATTTGGTGAAACTATAAAGGCATATCGTGCTAATTCTTCACTGGGAACTGAAAAGCTTCACATCATTCCATTGGTTCTTGCTGGATATTTAAGATATCTTGAGGGAGTGGATGATGAAGGAAATGCTTTTGAGCAGAGTCCAGACCCATTACTTGATGAGTTAAAGAAGCTTCCTGCAAAGGATGTTCTTAAGAGGACAGATGTTTTTGGAGTAGATTTATACGAAGATACATTAGCAGCCAAAGTACTTGAAATATATGTAAGACTTCAGGGAAAGGGCAGCATCAGAAAGGAACTTAACAATCTATGATGGCATTTATGGACAAAGATTTTTTGTTAACCTGCGATACAGCTAAAACTCTTTTCAAAGAGGTAGAAAAAGCTCCAATTATTGATTTCCACAATCATTTGAACCCTAGGGAAATCTATGAAGATAAATGCTTTGATAATATTGCTGATGTTTGGCTTGGTGGCGACCATTACAAATGGCGCGCCATGCGAGCTAATGGAATTTCAGAAAAGCTTATTACGGGAGACGGGGCTCCATTTGAAAAATTTGTGGCATGGGCAGATACAGTTCAAAACCTTATCGGAAACCCTTTGTATCATTGGACACATTTAGAACTTCAGCGCTACTTTGGTATTACAACACCTTTAAATCCTGATACTGCAAAGGAAATTTGGGATAAATGTAATGCCTTACTTAGAACAAAGGAGTATTCTGTTCGAAACCTCCTAAAAATGCAAAATGTGTCTGTCCTATGTACCACAGATGACCCTGCAGATAGTTTAGAGTGGCACAAGAAAATAAGAGAAGACGGCTTTGAAATAAAGGTGCTTCCAAGTTTTCGACCAGAGAAGGCTATGGGCATTGAAAAGCCTGAATTTGCCACATACATTGAAAAGCTTGGTGGTGCAGCAGGACTTCAGATAACAGATGTTAAGAAGCTTCTTACAGCACTAAGAAGTAGACTTAAGTTTTTTATAGAAAATGGATGTAGAGTATCAGACCACAGCCTGGAAGGACTTTTCTATGTAAAGGCATCAGAAAAGGAAGCTAATGATATTTTCAAAAAGGGTTTGGCTGGTGCTGAACTTACTGAAGAGGAGATAGCCAAATTCAAAGGCTATATTCTCACAGAGCTTGGCAAGGAATACAACAAGGTTGGAATCGTTATGCAGCTTCACATAGGTGCAATCAGAAACAATTCAAAGCGTTTCTACAATCTCCTGGGAGCTGACACAGGCTTTGATGCCATGGCAGATTTCAATTATGCACCTCAGCTTGCAGCACTTTTATCTGCAATGGATGAGACTGAGGAATTGCCAAAGACAATACTATATTGCCTAAATCCAAAGGATACCGAAATGCTTGCAGTAATGGCATCAACCTTCTGCAGCAATGAACAGGGCATAAAAGGAAAGGTACAGCTTGGTGCAGCATGGTGGTTCTGCGACCACAAAAACGGAATGGAGCGCCAGATTGAAGCAATGTCAGATGCTGGATTAATCTCCACATCTGTAGGAATGCTTACAGATTCCCGCAGCTTTTTATCATTCCCAAGACACGAGCTTTATCGCCGAATCCTTTGCAACAAAATAGGTACCTGGGTAGAGGCAGGTGAATACCCTAACGATTTATCGTATTTACGTAGTATGACAAAGCGTATATGCGGAGAAAACGCATTAGAATATTTTAATATGTAATTTAGGAGAAATATGATGGACTTGAATTTAAGAAAAAAAGAAGAATGTAAATTTGATGCAGTTTCACTTGGAGAGGTAATGCTTCGATTTGATCCAGGGGAAGGCCGTATCCGTACAGCCAGAGAATTTAAGGTATGGGAAGGCGGCGGAGAGTACAACGTTATCCGTGGACTTCGTAGATGCTTTGGTATGAACACAGCTGTAATTACAAGCTTTGCTGATAATGAGGTTGGGCATTTAGTAGAGGATTTCATTCTTCAGGGTGGCGTAGATACATCTTTAATCAACTGGAAGAAGACAGATGGTATTGGAAGAGAATGCCGTAATGGTCTTAACTTTGTAGAAAGAGGCTATGGTATCAGAGGCGCTCTCAGCTGCTCAGACAGAGCAAACACAGCAATTTCTCAGGCAACAGCTGAAGACTTTGATTTTGACTATATCTTTGGTGAACTAGGTGTAAGATGGTTCCACACAGGCGGAATCTATGCAGCACTTTCAGAGAAGTCAGCAGAAACAGTAGTAAAGGCTATCAAGACAGCAAAGAAATATGGCACAATCGTATCTTACGACCTTAACTATCGTGCTTCTATGTGGTCAGCTATCGGTGGACTTGCAAAGGCTCAGGAAGTTAACAAGGAAATCGCTAAGTACGTAGATGTAATGATTGGAAACGAAGAGGACTTCACAGCTTGCCTTGGCTTTGAAATTGAAGGCAACGACGAAAACCTTAAGGAGCTTAACATCGAAGGCTACAAGAAGATGATTGATGAAGCTGCAAAGGTTTACCCTAACTTCAAGGTTGTAGCTACAACACTTCGTACAGTTAAGACAGCCACAGTTAACGACTGGTCTGCACTTTGCTGGGCAGATGGCCAAATCCACAAGGCAAAGGACTACAACGGTCTTGAAATTCTTGACCGTGTAGGTGGTGGCGATTCCTTCGCATCAGGCCTTGTATACGGCCTCATGACAACAGGCGACGCAGCAAAGGCTGTAGAATACGGTACAGCTCACGGTGCCCTCGCCATGACAACACCTGGCGACACAACAATGGCTACCTGCAAAGAAGTCGAAGCCATCATGGGTGGCGCCGGCGCCCGCGTAAAACGCTAATAGTGGGTTAAAAGTATATAGGCATGTGGATGCAGGGTGTACGCCCTCCCTCATTTGCCACTACACTCGCTAAGTAAAATTAAAAAAGTGGGTTTCTCATATATAGGCACCGTGCTTTATGCAACGTCGTGTTGTTGTCGCACTTGAACCGCCATCCTAGCGGTTCATGCCAATATATGTGAAACCCACTTTTTATTTTACTAAGCTCGTTCCAAGGCAAATGAGGGAGGGCCTACACCCTGCATCCACATGTCAATATACTTTCATCTTACGAATAGCAACATTTAGGCATTCAAAAGCAATATTTGATAAGAGCAACTTTTGGGAGAGCTGTTAGAATATAAATGCACGAACAATATAATAATGCGTAATATCGGACATCTGCGGCGAAATGGTCTGAATATGCATTAAGTATGGCAACAATTCACAAAAGGAGAAGATGTATGAAAAAATTCAAAATCAGAAAACTGATGGCAAGAGTACGGGCACTTGCCTTAGTTTTCAGCACATTTTTTATGGTATCTAAGGTAGATGCCAACGCTGCCAGCTACAATTTAATGGAGACCTATGGAGCAAAATATGGGTATTCTGGAAACTGTGTGCATACACACATGCTTAGGGATTCAAGAATTGTAAATGCAATCAAAAAGGATTCCAATATAGTAACACTTGGTAATGAAATGAAGCCTGATTACCTTTTGGGAAGCAGACAGGCAACTCTTATTTCGGTTGATGAAGCAAAGCGTCTTGGTTACTATATTCCTTCAAATTACAAAGAGCGTTATGTCCCAAAAATTGATTTTAGAACAGTTGATGAAGCAGTAAAAATTTGCTATGAGAATGGTCTTAAGATGAGAGGTCATACTCTTGTATGGCATTCACAGACCCCAACCTGGCTATTCAGAGAGAATTATTCAGGAAATGGCAGATTTGTAAATACAGCTACTATGGATGCTCGTCTCGAGTTTTATATTAAGTCAGTAATGGGACATTTCTATTCAGGCAAATACGGTAGCACACTGGTATATTGGGATGTGTGCAATGAGACACTTCATGCTCAGAATTCTGGTTGGGAAGCTGTATACGGAAGCAACAAGACAAACGCAGTATATGTAAAGAAAGCTTTTAATTACGCATATCAGGTACTTGAGCAGTACAAGCTAATAAATTCAGTTAAGCTTTTCTACAACGACTACAATACATACATGGAAGTCAATGATGTGATAAAATTAGTAAACTACATCAATCAGGGGAAGAAGGTTTGTGCAGGTGTAGGCATGCAGTCACATCTTGGAACAGGCTTTCCTTCAGTAGATTATTATACAAATGCACTTAACTCATTCCTTCGTGCAGGATTTGAAGTGCAGATCACAGAGCTTGATATCACAAACAAAGGCGATTATGATTTGAACAATTACGCATATCGCCTGTTTAAAAATATTAACGCCGCAAAAAAGAATGGTGGAAACATTTCGTGTATCACATGGTGGGGACCATCAGATGCAGAGACATGGATTAGAAATGAAAAGCCACTTATCTGGTCAAATATTGGTGTTGCAAAGCCAGCCTATGATGAGGTTGTAAAGGCATTTACAGAGACATTTGGTAATCCTGGCTCATTTACACCACAGCCAACGCCAACCCCTACACCATCTGGACAAAACGTAAATACGAATTCAACAGCACATATTGATGATGGCTGGTATTATTTAAAGAATACAAATTCACAGAAGTATCTTACAGTTGAAGGTGATTCAGCTAAGGCTGGTGCAAATGTTTGTATTGGAACAGGAAGAGGCCTTGATGGCCAAAAATGGTATGTTAAGAATACAAATGACGGATATATTACCCTCACATCTAAGCTTGGTGACTTCATGCTTGATGTAGAAAATGGTTCTGCTGAAGATGGTGCAAATATTGGTATTTACAATGCATATGGCGGAGATGCGCAGAAGTTTTTAGTAAAGAATACCAAGACAAATGGTGTTTATACTATTGCTACAAAGTCTTCCAAGGAAGTGCGTTACATTGATGTTTATGAGCACAAAAAAGTGGAGGGCACCAATGTATGTCAGTGGTTATATTATGGCAATCCAAATCAGGAATGGGTATTTGAGAAGGTAGCTGAGCAGTCAGTTACACCTCAGCCAACACCAGTTCCACAGCCAGCAGTTAAGGGATTAGAGCTTAGTTATACAATCAATAACTGGGGAAGCGGATATCAGGTAAGCTATAAGATTTCTAATGCCACAGGAAACACAGTTAACGGATGGACATTAAAGGTAAATAAGAATCAGGTAAACATCGATTCTAGCTGGAATGTAAAGGTCACAACAAGTGGTGATTATTATGTAATCACACCGGTTGACTGGAACGCAAGCATTGCAAATGGAGGAAGTATCGAGTTTGGCAGCGTAGGCGTAGGCCAGATAGGAAACTCATTTGATTATGTATTAGAGTAATAATGGAAAATAAGAGGCATGTGGATGCAGGGCCTACACCCTGCATCCATATGCCAATTACATAGTGACCTGGTTTTTGCCGCGGGTCTTGGAGGTGTAGAGGTTGTCGTCCGCGATTTTGACTACGTCGACGGGTTCGCTTCCTGTGGCACAGCCAAGACTTACGGTGATGGTTAGGTTGGTGTCGAAATCCCAGGTTTGGATTTCCATGTAGTATCTTATGTGCTCTGCGATGTTTTCTATTTGCGACAGGGCATTTTTTTCTACCAGGATGGTGAATTCTTCGCCACCATATCTGTAAGCCTTTACTTCAGGGCTGCCTTCCTTTACAAGAATTACACCCAGGCGTCTGAGAACCTGGTCACCGGTAAGGTGGCCGTAGGTGTCGTTGACATGTTTGAAATCATCTATATCAATCATTATGATGCCGTAAACTGCTTTTGATTTTTTAGCACGTGTTAGGTCGTGATTGAATACGGCTCTGTTGTATAGGCCTGTCAGCGAATCGTAGCGTGAGTTAAGTAGAGGTATGAGCAGTAGGGTAAGTACGATTATTGTTAAGACGCTTCTGGTTACTATTAATGACCTGCGTTTAGTATCTATTTGTTTGTTAAGATGATTGGTTTCTAACTCTAGCTGAGAGTCGTGTACAATGTCATCAATTACGTGGGCGTAGGTTATATTTTGCTGGTTGAATAGTGTTTCGTATAGCTGATTCAATACAAAGGTTAACTCTTTTTGAATGGCTTCGTTTCTGGTTGGGTATTCCTTTTGGACTTTTAAGATTGTGTATAATTCAGCCTTTTCATAGTTGTTTTCCTCGCATAGTACCATGAATTTATGCAGGTAGTCTATTACTGCCTGTTCTTTGGCTGCGTTGTCCATGTGAGCGTTGTTTGAGTATTCTTTAATGTTTTCTGCACACAGATAGTAACACTTAGCCTGGTAGTATGGGATGATGAAATCTCTTAGGAAAATCTTTCTGTAGATTTCAGATTCAAATAAATGCGAGTTATCCCACTTGTCCAGCTTTTCCTTGGCCTTTGGAAGACGACCGGTCTCTTCGTATATTCTAGCAAGCCATACGTCGTTCATGGCGGTATAGCTTTCGTAATAGGTTTCTTCTGTGATGGAGTCTAGTATTTTTGGGGAAGTGTTGATATCAGTTTCAGCTTCATTGTAGTCATATTTCATGAAATGCATTATGCCAGACATTCTGTAGGCATAGCTTTTGATTTGTAAATTTTCAATAGATTCTATTGGCTTTATGGACTCAGCCTTTTGTAGCATTTGCTCGGCGTAGTCGAAGGCGTAGTTGTTAAGATAGAAGTTGGATAAATCCAGATAGATATTTACGGTAACATCATCATGGCTGTCCTGCAGAAAATAAAGAGCATAGCCTAAGTATTTGTAGTAAGACAGTGAATCCCCTTTTTGAAGATAGATAAGACTTGCTCTTTCGCATAGACGTCCTGCATCCTCATCGTAAAGATGCTTGGTTTTTAACATATCTAATATGGTTGCAAGCTGATCGTCCATGGCATTCCAGTTTTCGGCCAGGTCATGGGAAATGATAGCATCGGCTTTTTCGTGATTGGAAATTTTTTCATAATGAACGACAATATGATAACCAGACTGCATTATAGCAAGTGCAGCCACAATAATAATAAATGCAGTTGTGAATTTTCTTAACAGATTTTTACGCATCGACATTTATAATCCTGTTCAAAAAAATGGTCACAAATTACTACAATATATATTAGCCTAAATATATGAAAAAACTGTATTCGTACTAGTTTTTATAGAATATTTTAAATTGTGTTAAATTTGTGAAAACGATTAAGTGAAGTTCATTAATTGTTCACAGTTTTCACATAGACAAATATAAAAAATGATACTATTATAAAGAAGTTCATTGGGTTACTGATGCAGTAACACAGTGGGAGAAAATATATCACACCACGGGGAGGCATGAAAAAATGGCGATAGGTGAAATTATTACATGCACAGGTCCAGAGGATTTGTTTAGGAGAGCAGAGGATCTGCAGCATAAGGGAGTAAAAACAGTATTTATTGCAAGAAATACTCTTAAGGTCGTTGGAGTTATGCAAGAAAAGAAGGTTAGCTAGTTAGGTTAATTATGAGGGGAGTAAGAGATAGGTTTTCCTATCTCTTTTTTTTCGTATTTTAGACACAATTGTGTAGTAAAATCACAAATAATGGTCAAGGTCCGGTTTTGGGGGGATTTATCACCGGAAAATGGGGGTTAAGGATGAGAGAAGAATACTACGAGACCTTAAAGGGTGGCTTTATTCCTACAGGTTTACCTGGCGGTTTTTTCATATATGAGGCTGGCAATGATGAAAAGATTATCTATGCCGAGCCTAATATAGTAACGCTTTTCGGATGCGCCTCTTATGAGGAATTCATAGATTATGTTGGCGGAACCTTCAAGGGTATGGTTCATCCAGATGATTTGCATAAGATTGAAAATCAGATTGAGGCTCAGACTATCTATGCCGAACAACGCCATGACTATGTCCGTTATCGTATTGTTACCAAAAAGGGTGATATAAGATATGTTGAAGATTTTGGACACCTTCTCCATTCTACAGCTGGTAAAAGCTATTATTATGTTTTCATAGTGGATGTTGACCAAAACGAATATATTAATTCAAATAGAAATTCCTATGCTGAGGCCGAAGCTCTGGCATCTAACAGAGAGACAGATGAGCTTACAGGCTTATTTACTATGGCATTTTTTTATAATAAGGTTCAGATTCTTCTATCTCAGCCAGACATTCGAAGACAGGATGTTTCCTTTGTTCATTTTGATATCCCTAACTTTAAACTGTATAACGAACGCCATGGCTTTAAGATGGGTGATGAGCTGTTAATTGATTTGGGAAGAACTATCAAGAATATATTTGTAGGTGCTACAGTAGCCAGATTCTCAGATGATCACTTTGTTGTATTCACAACCCAGCCAAAGGCCGAGGTGGTAGAGTGCGTTGAAGAAGTATATAGAACTATGCTTCTTGCCGAGGATGTTAATAAAAAGATAAAGGTTAAGGCTGGAATTTATTACATGGATGACCAGCGCGCGGAGGTAGGCTTAGCCTGCGACCATGCTCGTTTAGCCTGCAATAGTATAAAGAGTAGACATGATGTTTACTACTGCATTTATGATGATATTATTCGCGATAGCCTAAGACGTCAGCAGTTTGTAGTTGATAATATTGATGATGCTATTGCAAAGGATTATATTAAGGTATTTTATCAGCCTATCATCCGAGTTCAGACAGGTGAAATCTGTGGTTATGAGGCACTGGTAAGATGGGTGGACCCAGAGGATGGAATGCTTCCTCCAGGCTATTTCATTGAGACCTTAGAGCATTTCCATCTTATTCATTTCATAGATGAATTCGTTGTTAAAAAGGTATGTCAGGATTACAGACGTTTGTGCGCAGAAGGAGAGGCACTTGTTCCATTTTCAGTAAATATCTCTCGTCTTGATTTTGAGGTTTGCGATGTATACAAAATGCTTTCTGATTACTGTGAAATCTATGATGTGCCTTCAAATATGATTGACGTGGAAATCACAGAAAGTGCTTTTTCTGATAATACTGGTTTAATAATGGATTCCTGCAAGAAGCTTCGTGAAGCAGGACATGAAATTTGGATTGATGATTTTGGTAGTGGATACTCATCTTTAACTACCTTGGCAGATTATGAATTCGATGTATTAAAGCTTGATATGGTATTTCTTAGAAGTATCGATAAAAATCCGAAGACAAGAACGTTAATGAGTTATATAATAAAGACTGCTAATGAAATGGGCTTGTCTCCTTTGTGCGAGGGTGTTGAAACAGAGGAACACTACCAATTCCTTAAAGAGGTTGGTTGCGAAAGAGCTCAGGGCTATTATTTTGGAAAACCAATGCCTCTTGATGAACTGTTGGATGCTATGTATCACAAGGGTATGAAGTGGGAAGAAATTACTAAATAATAATATATAGGGGTTTTGTAAATGGACGCATTAGTGCAAATGCAAGGATTAGTGAAAAGGATTTTCGTAATTCTTGGAACTATTTTAATCATATTTTTGATAGCATTTCTTTTTCATGTAATACAGACTAATACGTTTAACAATATGGATAGAACTGTTACAGCAGATTCTGTAACTATGGAGGTTACTACGGATATTCATCCAAGAGGACTGGTTACAGATGCATGGGAAAAGAATGATGCATTTTCTGCTCTAAAGGAGCTTTCACAGCAAATGGATTACGATGGTGCTAAATCTGTATTAGACATGCTATCTGAATATAAGCTACCAGATGAATCGGTGTCAAAGGTGGATGAATTAAACAAAGCCTTAAAGAACTTTGACTGGGACACAATGGAGGCTGTATTAGGGTAAAGATAATTATAAATACAAGTAGGATCGCATTGACCTACTTGTATTTTTTTGCTATTATCCTACTAAAAGGGTAGGTAAAAGGGACTAATGGATAAAAATTTATTAGAAAAATACGATAAATTAAAGGATTACCTTAGGGGGCTAGGCAGTGTTGCCGTGGCCTTTTCTAGTGGGGTAGATTCTACCTTTCTTTTGTATGCGGCAGTAGATGCTTTAGGTGAGGCGGCCTTGGCTGTGACAGCTGTATCTTATTTGTTTCCAGTTAGAGAAAAAAATGAATCAGAGGATTTTTGTAAAAAGCTTGGGGTGAAGCAGATACAGCTTCAAGTGGATGAACTGAGCGTTGAAGGCTTTGTAGCTAACCCTAAAGATAGATGCTATATTTGCAAAAAGGATTTGTTTTCAAAGATTATTGATAGTGCCCATAGCAATGGAGTAGACTATGTGGTAGAAGGCTCCAATCTGGATGACGAAGGAGATTATCGTCCAGGGCTAAAGGCTATAGCAGAGCTTCAGGTGAAAAGTCCTCTTAGAGAGGTAGGCTTTACTAAGGCTGAAATTCGTGCTCTTTCAAAGGAGTTTGGTCTTGCCACAGCAGACAAGCCATCCTTTGCATGTCTTGCCAGCAGATTTCCTTATGGTGAAACTATATCTGGAGACAAGCTTGTCATGGTGGATAAGGGAGAGCAACTTCTTTTGGATGAAGGCTTTAGACAGTTTAGAGTAAGAATCCATGGAGATAATCTGGCCAGGATTGAGCTTTTGCCAGAGGATATGAACAGGATGCTTGATGAGGAGCTTCGAAATCGTATATACGATAATTTTAAAGCCTTTGGCTTTGACTATGTATCTCTTGATTTAAAGGGATATCGCATGGGCAGTATGAATGAAGTATTAAAAAATAAATAGAGGTAAAGATGTTAAATCAGTTTTCTAGAACAGAGCTTCTTCTAGGTCATAGCGCCATGGAAGAGTTAAAAAATAAAAAAGTAGCCATATTTGGAATTGGCGGTGTAGGGGGCTACGTGTGTGAGGCCCTGGTTAGAAGTGGCGTGGGTCATTTTGAAATCATCGATAATGATGATGTTAGCCTTACAAATATTAATCGTCAAATCATAGCTACACATTCCACAGTAGGCAGGCTAAAGGTTGATGTTATGAAGGAGCGTATGCTTGATATTAACCCTGAGGTGGATGTGGTAGCACGCCAGTGCTTTTATCTTCCAGATAATGCAGATGAGTTTGATTTTACCAGCTATGATTATGTGGTAGATGCAGTGGATACTGTAACAGCAAAGCTTTCTATTATCTGCAGATGTAAGGAGCTGGGAGTTCCTGTTATAAGCAGCATGGGAACTGGTAACAAATTAAATCCAGCAGCCTTTGAAATTGCAGATATTTATGATACAACCATGTGTCCTTTGGCAAAGGTTATGCGAAAGGAACTGAAAAAACGAGATATTGATTCGCTTAAGGTGGTTTATTCTAAGGAGAAGCCAGTGGAACAGGCTTCGGATGTAACAGAGGTGGAAGAGCCTTCAGATGGCAGACGTTCTATTCCTGGTTCTACAGCCTTTTGTCCACCAGTGGCAGGGCTTATTCTTGCCAGCGAAGTGATAAAGGATTTAACAGGCACATTTTCACGAGAGTAGAGGGAGACTAATATGACAATTCAACAAGTGCTATATGCTCTTACTATCGAAGAGTACGGATCCATGAATAAGGCTGCTGAAAAGCTTTACATTGTTCAGCCTACACTTACCAGTGCCATCCAGGAACTGGAAAACGAAATCGGAATTACCATATTCATGCGTACCAATAAGGGTGTTATCGTGACACCTGAGGGAGCAGAATTTTTAGAGGATATCCGAGGCTTTTATCGTCAATACGATATTGTAATGCAAAAGTACAAGGATGAGGGAAGCTATAAAAGAAAATTTGGTGTTTCCACTCAGCATTATACCTTTGCAGTACGCGCATTTGTTGATACAGCAAAAGAATATGATATGAATCAGTTTGATTTTGCTTTAAGAGAGACTACTACTCACAGTATCATCAAGGATGTAAGTACTCTTAAAAGTGAAATCGGAATATTGTATATCAGTGATTACAATCGTAAGGCTCTTAACAAACTATTTAACGAGCATGCAGTGGAGTTTCATTCACTGATTAAATGTAGAGCCTTTGTATATTTATGGCATGAACACCCATTGGCAAAGCAGGAATCCATCGGCTTTGAGGATTTGAAGAATTATCCATGTTTGTATTTCGAGCAGGGCGATAACAGTGAGTATCTGGCAGAAGAAATACTTAGTGAAAATATTTATCCTCAGACTATTCGTGTTACCGACCGTTCTACTATGCTTAATTTGGTTAAGGCTATGAATGGCTACACCCTTTGCTCAGGAATCGTTTGGGGTGATTATAATGGTGATGGATATATAGTAGTCCCATATAGAGGTGACGAGGAAAATCCTAATAGCATTATGGAAATAGGCTATATCACAAAGAAGAATTCTGTAATGAGTAAAATCGGAGTTAAATATTTGGAAGAAATAGATAAGGCCTTGGCCCAGATAGATAAATCTGTAATTTATGAAGATTAATAGGAGAGTATATGAGATATCCAGATTATTTGAAAGAGGAAGGGGTTATCGGCTTGGTAGCTCCTTCCTTTGGTTGTACATTTGAGCCATATAAAAGCTGCTTAGATGCAGCCATAAAGCGTTTCAATGGCATGGGCTATAAAATTGTAGAAGGCCCAAACTGCCGAAAGGACGATGGTATCGGCATCAGCTCCACTCCAGAAAACTGTGGGAGGGAGCTTACAGAGTATTACTGCAGTGGGGATAATGATGTTTTGATTTCCTGTGGTGGTGGAGAACTCATGTGTGAAACCCTTGACTATGTGGATTTTGAGGCTGTAAAAAAGGCAGACCCAAAGTGGTATATGGGTTATTCTGATAATACCAATTTTACATTTCTGCTAAATACCATCTGTGACACAGCTTCCATCTATGGCCCATGCGCAGGTGCCTTTGGAATGCATGAATTACATCCTGCACTAGAGGATGCCATAAAGGCTTTTACAGGAAAGCTTAATAAGGTATCGGGTTATGATAAGTTTGAGCTGGAGTCTTTAAAGGATGAGGAGCATCCCTATGCAGCCTATAATCTTACAGAGACCAAGGAACTAAGACTTTTCATGGGTGAAAGCGAGATGAATCGTCTGCCTGCATTTAGCGGAAGATTAACAGGCGGCTGTCTGGACTGTCTGGCTAATCTGGTAGGAACTAAATATGACAACGTGGAAGCCTTCAATGAAAAATATAAGGACGAGGGTATCGTCTGGTTCCTGGAGGCCTGCGACCTTAATGTAATGTCTATAAGACGTGCGCTTTGGAATCTGGATAGAGCAGGCTGGTTTAAAAATGCTAAGGGCTTCATCATAGGAAGACCTCTTGCAGCCTGGAAGCAGGAGATGATGGGGCTTGACCAGTACAATGCAGTAACAGGTATCCTTGGCAAATATAATGTGCCAATAGTAATGGATGCTGATGTGGGACATCTTCCACCTGCAATGCCTATTATTTCGGGAGCCAAGGCAGATGTTAGCTGCGATGGTAGTAATGTAACACTTTTGTACAAAATGTAGATTTTATTTTAAAAGAAAGTAGATTTTTTTACGAAAACTCGAACGAAAAACTTAATAAGAAATCCTATTTACTCAAAAATATCACTGGACTAATATCTAAACTAGAACCGTTGTATTGCTACGGATTGGGGCTTGTAGCACTACAGCATAATCTAGCAATGGACATTAGTCCAAATTTTTTATGGGGGAATAGTGATGATGCAAAAAGAGAACTTTAAACGTCTCTTGGCAGCAGCTCTTGCAATTTCAATGACCTGGTCGGGGGGATTACCTGGCTCAGGTCTTTCTTTAGTGCAAGCAACTGAAGCTGGCGAGATGGATGTAGAGGAATCTACAGAAGAAGCATCTGATGAAGAAACGAGCCCTTCGTCAGAAGAAGAAGTCTCTGAGTCTGAAGAAACCTCTGAGGATGAAAAATCCAAAACGGAAGATCCTGAAAAGGAAAAATCCGACACAGAAGAAAATGAAGAGGAAGTAGATGAAGAGGACTTAGATGAAGAAGAGCTTCTGAAGGAGAAGAAGCTTCTTGAAGAAAAGGAAGAAGAGGAAGAATTAAAGCTTATTGCTAACTTCGATTTCGAAAATCTATCTGACAATGACGATATTACAGGCGGTGGCGCAAAGGCTACAGGTACATATAGTGTAGTTGACAGCTACGGAGAAAGTGGAAAGGCTATTTCGCTTTCTGACAGCAAAAAGCAGTTTTTAAATGTTACCAAAGAAAATGGTGACAGCCTGCTTAAAGGATGTAAATCAGTTTCATTGTCATTTGATGCCAATGTTGGAAGAACTGGTACAGATTGGTTATTCTATGCAGCCCCAAACACAAATCCACAGTCTTCGCCTGAATATTATTTAGGTGTAGCCAACATCGGCTCAAAGCTTACCATTGAGCATTTCAAAAATGGTAGAAACGGTGCTACAACAAACACTCCACTGGCAATAAACACATGGGTGCATGTAGATGTTGTTTATTCTCAGGATGAAACTATTGTTTATGTGGATGGAGAAAAGAAATCTTCATTCTCATCAGATAATAAGCTTGAAGATATCTTAGGGGAAACCCCAATCACCTATATTGGAAAAGCTAATTGGGGTTCTGGAGAATACTGCAGAGCATATCTTGATAACTACAAGATTTATCAGGGCAAGCTTACAGATTCTGACGTGGCAGACCTTTATCAGGCATTCTTGGATAAAAAGGTTGGTCAGGCAACAGCTGTTGATTTCTCACTTAATATGGGATATGTAACAGAGGATATCAAGCTTCCTTCGGAATATGATGGCAAGAAAATTACTTGGACATCTAGCGATGAGGTGGCCTTGACAAATGATGGTAAGGTCACAAGAGGAAGTAAGAATAAAGAGGTAACTCTTACAGCTACAATCGATGGAGAGGATAAGGATTTCAAGGTTGTAGTTTTAAGTGAAGGCGAGGATGTTGTTACCTATGTCAGCAACAATCCAGCTGTTGGACAGGATGGTGGTATGAAGATTGCTGCTGGAAAGTCTGGTAGCTTTACAGCTCTTCATAAGAATCAGCCTATTATGTACACTGGTCTGGGTAGCAAGGCATATCAAAGCCCAGTTGTACTTAGAGCAGCAGATGGCAAGAGCTTTTACATGGTTGCAGCAGATGGCCCTTCAGGAAATCTGATTGTATATGAAACCAAGGATTTAATTAATTACAGTAACGAAAGATTAATTGAGACTGGTTCATCAGCATCTAATATAAAGGATATCGATGCCGTTTATGATATGACAGACGAGCGCTACGAAATTTATCTTAAGACAAATGACGGAGCTTATCTTGTTACATCAAAGGATATGGTTAACTTTGACAAGGCAATCTTAATTGAAGGCTACGATTTTTCAGAGGTTAAGAATGCCACATCAGATGCGGTAACAGCTAATAAGCTAGGCCTTACAAAGGATGAATATGATGCTGTTGTAGAAAAGTTTACAAACCCATACAACACATCTATTTCAACAATTAAGAATGAGGATATCAAGGTTGATGCCATGACCTCAGAGGAAGAATTCAGAGAGCTCCTTGATAAGTATATTTCAAAGAATACAGTTAAGGCTGAATATTCTGATGGAACAAAGAAGGAATACTCTCTTAGATTCACAGAGGATAGCATTGAAAATGTTGACCTTGAGCTTCCTGGCACCTACACACTTGAAGGTGTGATTGGCGGTTCTGGAAACTTTACAGACGCAGCTGACCCACTTGTTCCTGAAAGAGCAGATCCATACGTTGTTTATAACAAGGACGATGGATACTACTATTTCACAGCATCTTACCCAATGGTAGGAAGCGGCGACAAGGATGGCTACGACAGAATCATTCTTAGAAGAGCAAAGACAATTGCAGGCCTTGCAAACGCTGAGGAGGTTGCAGTTTGGGATGAGAACACATCAAAATCTCTTGGCAGATTTATCTGGGCACCAGAGATGCACAAGATTGGCGACAGCTGGTATTTAGTTGCAACAGCAGGTCTTAACACAGGAAATGGCACCACATTTAACATCAGACCTTTCATGATTAAGTTTGAGGGAAATCCTAAGAAGGACAGCATGTTAGATGCTGACAAATGGGGTGAGCCAGAGCTGGTTAAGCCAGTTAGCGGTGACAATGTATTAAATGCAATGTCACTTGATATGACATATTTTGAGGCAGATGGAAAGCACTATCTCATTTGGGCTGACGAGACAAAGAATTCTCAGAACCCAGATGGACTTAGCTACTTATTCATCGCAAGCATAGACCCTGAAAATCCTACACAGCTTACAAGCAAGGCAAAGCTTCTTACAAAGCCAGAATTTGCTTGGGAGCTTGTTAGATATAAAGTAAACGAAGGACCTGGAGTATTCAAAAAGGATGGAAAGGTTTACATGACCTTCTCTGCATCAGGTACAGGTTCTGAATACTGCGTAGGTCTTATGTATGCAGATGAAAATGCAGATTTGCTTGATATGGATAATTGGACAAAGCTTCCATATCCAATTCTTACAAGCTCTGACTTTGATGATGAGGTCTCAGGCCCTGGCCACAACTCATTTACCTATGATGAGAATGGAAATCTTGTAATTGTTTATCATGCAAGAGAATCAAAGACTCATGCTACACATACAGGTGACCCACTTTACGACCCATGTAGAAATGCATACGTAAAGACAGTTCTTTTTGATGAGGATGGACTTCCAATCTTTAATCTTAGCAGTGAAGATTTCATTAAGGATGGAGAGAAGTTCAAGGTTAACGTAGTAGTAGAGGGTGAAGAGATAAAGGCTGAGCCAGTTCTTCAGTATGACTTTAACGATGGTCTTACAAAGAATGCTATCAAGGATGCATCTGGAAATGGCAATGATGGTAAGGTTGTAAAGGGACAGGTAGTAGAGGACAAGGATTACGGCAAGGTTCTTTACTTAGACGGTGATACATCAGTTGGTGGTCACAATGCTTATCTTGAATTTCCTAAGGGATTCTTTGATGACAGAGACAAGATGACTATTTCCTTTGATGTAAACGAGGTTACACGTACAGGAAATTACTTTACATTTACAGTTGGTCAGGATAATACAAAGTATTTATTCTACAAGGCAATGCCAACAGCTGAAAAGCTTGCTGTTACAAAAGAAAGCAGTGGCGGCGAAAAGAAGGTTGAGGCATCAGCTAAATATCCAAACACATCAAGAACCTGGATCAACATCACCATCGTAATGGATGGAAACAAGATGTCACTTTACAGAGATGGCAAGCTTATCGGTGTTAACAAAAACACAGGTGTTAAAATTTCTGATTTAGGAGAGGATTTGTTAGGTTACCTTGGCAAGTCATTCTACTCAGGAGATGCTTATTTCAGAGGATATTTTGACAACGTAAAGGTATACGAAAGAGCCTACAAGGCAGATGATGTTGCACGCCTTTACACAGCAGGTAAGGTTGCACGTTTACAGGAAATCGGTGATGTTGAATATGTAGCAAACAATTACGTGATTCCTGATATGAACAAAATTAAGGGTAACATTTCCCTTCCAGATGAGATTAATGGAGTATCCGTTTCATGGTCATCATCTGATGAAAAAGTAATCAGCACAAAGGTAAAGGCAAATAAGGGTTATGACAGCACACCAGCAGGTGTTGTAACAAGACAGTCTGAGGACACAAAGGTAACTCTTACAGCAACCTTTAAGAAGAATGATGTATCAGTAACAAAGGCTTACGATTGTACAGTTGTTGCTGCACCAAAGGCTGTTGATGAATATGTAGGATATCTATTCGTTCATTTCACAGGAACAGAAGGTGCAGCTTCAGATGAGCAGGTCTACTTCTCAGTTTCAAAGGATGGTTTCAACTGGGAGGATTTGAATAACAACAATCCAATCATCGAAAGCACAATCGGTGAAAGTGGTCTTAGAGATATGTACATTGCTCGTACTCCTGAGGGAGACAAGTTCTATATGATTTCTACTGACCTTAGCATCTATCATAACAGAGACTGGGGTCAGGCAGGAAGCAACGGTAGCCATAGCATCGTTGTTTGGGAATCAAGCGATTTGGTTCACTGGTCAAAGCCATGGCTTGCAGAAATAGCTCCAGAAAACGCAGGCTGTACCTGGGCACCAGAATTTGTTTACGATGATGTGACAGGTGAGTATGTTGTTTACTGGTCTGCAACAACACTTGAAGTAGATGAAAATGAAAAGGTTACTCAGGATTATGAGAACCACGCTATCTACTACGCAAAGACTCGTGACTTCGTTCATTTCACAGAACCACAGCTTTATCACGAGGGCGGAAGAGATGCCAGTGGAAAGATTATCAAGGTAATCGATTCAACAATGATTAAGGGTAACGATGGCAAGTACTATCGTTACACAAAGAATGAGTCAAACGGCTCAATCAAGATTGACGTTGCTGACAACGTACTTGGTCAGTTTACAGATATTAATTCTAAGTTCTTAGATAAGACATTGCCTGGAAAGGTTGGTGCAGTAGAAGGACCAATCATCTTCAAGTTAAATGAGAAGAATGAAGAAGGTCAGGATCAGTGGTGCCTGCTCATCGATAGATTTGCAAGAGGACAGGGCTACTATCCAGTAGTAACTACTGATTTGGCATCAGGTGATTTTGAATTTGTTTCTGATGACAAGCTTGGTTCATACAACAAGATTAAATATCGTCACGGTTATGTAATGCCAATTACAGCTGATGAATATTCAGCTCTTACAGGCAGTGACTGGAACGATTTTGAAGAGGCAGAGGAAGTTACTCTTGAAAAGAGCAAATCAGGTAACCCAATGCTTGGCTTTGATGAAAATGGTGATGTGCTTTACGGTGGTGACCCATCTATCTTAGTTGATTGTGATACAGTATATGCTTACGTTGGCCACGACACTTCTACGACAGAAAGCTACAAGATGCCTGATTGGAGATGCTATTCTTCAAAGGATATGAAGAATTGGAAGTATGAAGGCGAATATCTTAACGATTCTGACATCAGCTGGGTACAGGATAAGAACAGTGCATGGGCTGGTCAGGTAGTTAAGTACGGCGACAAGTATTACTTCTACTATTGCTCAGAGGCAAAGAGCAGCTACGGCGGTGGCAAGTGCATCGGTGTTGCAGTATCTGATTCACCAACAGGTGGCTTTAAGGATATTGGACATCCACTTGTTAAGAATATTGATACCTACAAAGGTGTATCTACTTGGGAAGATATCGATCCAACCTTCTGGATTGAGAAGGATGAAAAGGGAGTAGAGCATAGAATCCTTGGATGGGGTAATGTTCGTTTCTTCAATTGCGAATTAAACGAGGACATGATTTCTATCAAG
>CACYLQ010000012.1:0-1354 GCA_902775195.1 uncultured Pseudobutyrivibrio sp. | reverse complement strand
AAGAAGAATGCTGATATCAAGGTAGGCGTAATCAAGGGCATGCCTTCAGGACATCAGTATACGGAAGCTCCTTATTACTATAAGCATAACGTAAACGGCAAGGATCGTTACTACATGTTCTTCGCTTACGATTGGCGTGAGCAGATGGCTTATGCATATTGCGACAGCTTAGAAGATTTCCTTAACAATGAATGGACCTTCGGTGGCGTTGTAATGGAGCCTTCAGCAACAGCTAACACAAACCATATGGCAGTATTTGATTTCAAGGGACACACATATTTCGTTTACCACGATGGAAGTCTTCCACATGGTAGTGGCTTCAGAAGAGTTGCCTGCTGCGAGGAGTTCAAGGTAAATGAGGATGGCTCAATCCCATACATCAAAAAGACTGCAGTAGGTTTAACAGGAACAGTAAGCAAGATTTACGATTACTACAAGAATCCTATCTACGTTCAGGAGTTTGAAAACACATTAAGCGACAGCGACTATCCTATGACTGGCAAAGCAGTTGGCTGTGACAGTAAATATGATGGTGAAACAGCTGAGTGGGAAATCAATCCTGGCAAGCTAAATAAGAACAATGAAGCTCTTGTTTCACTTGAATCAAATTACAAGCCTGGCATGTACCTTACAGTTGGAAAGGCATTATCTGATGGAAGCTACAATCTTGTTCTTTCACAGGATGTAAATGGAACCACAGATGAAGCAAAGGCTATGACCTTCAGAACAATCAAGGGATTAAATGGTAGAGGAGTAACATTTGAAAGTGCTCTTTACCATGGCTTCTATATCGCTTCAGTAGGTGGCAAGCTTATCCTTACAGAAACACCTGATAAGAATGCAGCAAGCTTTACTACTGAAAAAATTGCAGAAGGTGGTCAGATTGCAGCAGAGACTATTAAATCTGCAAAGGTTCGCAAATCTGTAAGAATGTATGCAGTAGGTGAGACAGTTGCAGCAAATGATATCAGAATCAGAGCTACTCTTGATAACGGAAGCAAGGTAACAATCAAGGACGGCATTAAGCTTGACCTTCCAGCAGATGTAACAGCGGCTACTGGTAAGAAGGAGCTTAAGGTGACATATTCTTACATGGGTAATGAATACGAAGCAACAGTTGTTATTAATGTAGTAGACAAGGATTACAAGGATTAGAAGCAAGGAGAATGATGATGAAAAATAAAAAGAAATCTTATGGGCTGATAGCTGGCGTCACTTTACTTGCTTTGGCTACACCTTTTATAGGAGCAAGTATTGCAAAGGCTGATACTTTACATAGACATTTGGTGGCATGGTACGATTTCAATGACGGCACCCTTACAAACAGTAAGGGTGAGAGCCTTGCAACACCAAT
>CACYLQ010000011.1 GCA_902775195.1 uncultured Pseudobutyrivibrio sp. | reverse complement strand
ATTGATTATCCTCTTTGCTGATGCGACCTGATATTTCTTTCCCATCAAATACAATTGAGCCTGCTGTAGGATTGTAGAGCCTGATAATAGCCCTACCAATGGTGGATTTTCCTGATCCCGACTCTCCAACTAGTCCATAGGTTTCCCCCGGATAAATCTTGAAGCTCACATCATCTACAGCCTTGACTGTATATTTCCTGTTTACTTTGAAATACTGTTTTAAACCATTTACCTCTAAGATAGGAGTTTCACTCATTATGCGCCCTCCCTCATTCTCTGAATTTTATTTTGTAAAGCCTCAGGCATTGCTATCTTTGGTGCCTTTGGATGCAACAGCCATGTGGCTGCAAAATGTGTATCACTAACCTTAAACATCGGTGGTTCCAGTCGTTTATCGATTTTTAGTGCGTACTCATTTCTTGGTGCAAAGGCATCTCCTTTAATCTCCTGCAAAAGATTTGGAGGCGTACCCGGCAATGCATATAATCGTTCATCGTTAGTATTTAAATCTGGCATAGCTGAAAGAAGAGCCCAGGTATATGGGTGCTTTGGCTCATAAAATATCTCATCGATATTTCCCCTCTCCACTATCTTGCCTGCATACATTACGTTTACTTTGTCTGCCACCTTTGCCACCACCCCTAGGTCATGAGTGATATAGATTACAGAAATACCTGTCTTTTCCTGGATATCCTTTATAAGCTCCAGAATTTTCGCCTGAATAGTAACATCCAATGCCGTGGTAGGCTCATCACAAATAAGAAGGTTTGGATTACAGGCAAGAGCAATGGCTATTACCACCCTTTGTCTCATTCCACCTGATAGTTGATGTGGATAGCTCTTCATTCGTTTCTTTGCATCAGTAATACCAACAAGCTCAAGCAACTCCAAGGCTCTGTTATAGGCAGCTTCTTTTGTGTAATCATAATGCCAGAGAATGCCTTCCATTATCTGCTTGCCTATTGTCATGAGCGGATTCAGTGAAGTCATTGGATCCTGAAAGACCATGGCAATCTGCTTGCCGTTAATGTTCTGTCTAATTTCCTTTTTATCCATCTTCAGCAAATCCACCACAGTTTCACTGGTCTCATTGTCCATGTGGAATTCCACCACTCCTGACCTGACGGTGGCATTGTTGGAAAGTATACCCATGATTGCTTTAGCTGTAACACTCTTTCCTGAACCTGATTCTCCTACAATCGCCATGGTCTCCCCTCTCTCCAAATCAATATCCACACCTCTTATGGCATGGACAATGCCAGCTGTAGTTTGAAAATCTATAGAAAGATCTTTAATTCTCAAAATATAATTGTCCTGCATAATCAGCCCTCCTTCATCTTTGGATCCAATGCATCTCTCAGACCATCGGCAAACATTGTGAAGCACAACATAAGCAGTGCCATAACAATCAAAGGACTGATTATCATATATGGATGTGTAGTAAAGTTTTTATAGCCATCTGAAATCATACTTCCCAGAGATGCCATGGGCTGAGGAACACCTAATCCAATAAATGCCAGAAATGCTTCTGTAAAAATCGCATGGGGTATTGAAAACATGGTCTGAGTTATCAGCTGTCCAAAAATATTAGGAAATATTTCCTTGAAAATTATTCTGAAGCTTTTTGCCCCCAGGGTTCTCGATGCCAGAACAAACTCCTCCTCCTTCAGCTTCAGCATTTCGGCTCTGGCAATCCTGCTCATTCCAATCCAGCCTGTAATGATAAGTGAAAGAATAATTGATGACAGGCCTGGCTGTAGGATAATCATAAGCAGTGTCACTACCACCAGTGTGGGAATGGAATTTACAACCTCAACAATTCTTTGCATCACCATATCCACACGACCGCCGAAATACCCCGAGATTAATCCATAGCTCAAGCCCAAAACCATATCTATAAACACCGCTATCAATGCTATGAAAAGACTGATTCTTGTTCCAATCCAGGTGCGTGTCCATATATCACGTCCAAGAGAATCTGAACCAAACCAGTAAAAAATATCAATCTTATCCTTTGTGTATTTATTGACAAGCTTTGTTCCTGTTGATGAAAGCATTTTCTCACTGCCATCAAAAAATCCGGTGTTTTCAATTACAGGTATTCTTGGTGCCATGTTCTGATTATTTATATCCTGCTGGTCATAGGTGTAGCCTGACATCATTGGTCCAAACACAGCAAATAAAATAATTACCAGAATGCATATCACAGAAAAAACAGCACCCTTATTCTTTTTAAAGCGTATCAGGGCATCCTTCCAATGACTTCTAGAAATATAATCCGCATCTATTCTGCTGATAAATTCGGAATTATCGAATTCAAAGTCATCCTCTTCAAATGTAATGCTATCCAGATACTCCTCTACTGAAAACTTTCTTGTGGAAGCAATCTCCCCTCCCAATGTGACTGCCTTATTCATATTTATCACCGCCTTATTCTTTATTAGATAGTCGAATTCTCGGATCTATTATTCCGTACAGAATATCCACAATCAGCATCAGGAAAATGTACATTGCACTATATATAAAGGCTATAGCGATGGTTACGTTATAGTCATTTGACTGTATTGCTGTAACCATCAGGCTTCCTATTCCTGGAATTGCAAAGATTTTTTCTATAACTAATGAACCAATCATTAAATCAACCACCAGTGGTGCAAGCACTGTTAAAATCGGAATAAGTGCATTTCTTAATGCATGTCTGTAAATAAGTTTTGGTCCGTAAATCCCCTTACTTTCAGCCAATAACATATATTCACTTCCCAAAACCTCCAGCATTTCACTTCTGGTAAATCTAGCTACAGTTGCCACCGTAAACATACATAGGGCTATGGTCGGCATCACACTTGATAAGAAGGTTTGCTTTTCATCATATAAAAGTGGTAACCAACCAGCCTTAAAGCCTACAAAATATGCCAATGCCAATCCAAAAACATAGGAAGGCAAGCTTACTCCAAGTACTGAAATTACAGTGCACAATGTATCTGCAAAGGTATTATGGTTAAGAGCGGCGGCTATGCCTAAAAGAAGACCTATTATTGCCCCCAGTAATACAGCCTGTCCTCCTATTCTAAAGCTCACCTTCACTCTAGTATTCAGCATCACAGAGATATCAGAGTCCTTTGAAATAGAATATGAAACACCGTAATCTCCCTTCATTACATTTATTACATAATTAAAAAACTGAACCTGAATAGGTTTATTTAATCCATATTTTTCATTTAACTGTTCAATCTGTGTGTCATTTAACTTCTCATCATTGAATGGAGAGCCTGGCATGAACCTAAGCATGATAAATAGCATTAGCAGAATTATAAAAATTGTAACTATAGCCATCACTACTCTTTTGGTTATATATTGAGCCATAGATAATTCTCCTTATCCTAAATTTAGAAAAAGAGGAGTTGTAGCCCTTTTGGGGTACAACTCCATTGTTGTAATAATTATTCAAGCCATTTAGCTGATAATTCATCAAATGTACCATCTGCAATAAGTTCTTCTACAGCCTTGTTAAATGTTTCAACAATACCAGGATTTGCCTTCTCACAGTCAAATGAAATAGCTATAGCATATGGTGCTTGGCCCTGGTTAAAAGGCTCACCCTTGATTTCAATTTTTGTATCAGCTGCAGTGTTAATATAATATGCAAGACCTGGTGTATCCTGAATAATAGCATCAACCTTTCCCTGCTCAAGAGACTCATAAGCTGTTGTAATCTCATCATGAACCTCAAGTGCCTCTTCTGGAATTCCAATATTCATGGCATACATATGAGAAGCTGTTCCCTTTTCAACTGCAACCTTATAATCACCACTTGTAAGCATATCTACAGATGTTAATTCTTCTGGTGATGTTTCCTTATTTACAGCAATTGACTGTCCTGAGTCACAATATGTATTTGTAAAGTTCATAACCTCTTTTCTCTCATCTGTAGCACAAAGAGCTGCCATACCAAAATCGAGTTTTCCCTCTGCTAAAGAAGTTGCAAGAGCCGAATAATCCATTGCCTGCATTTCACCTTCAATCTCGAAGCCAAGATAATCTTTCAATGCGTTGCAAAAATCAATATCAAATCCAATAAGAGCACCGCTTTCATCATAATATGAAAAAGGAGCAAACAGACCTGAAGTTCCAAATGAAAGAGTCACTCCCTCTAAAGCACCTTTTACTGAACCATCTGCTGAAGTAGCAGCTGGCTCGTCTGCTACTGCTGTTGTAGATTCTAACTCAGAAGAGCTACTTCCACATGCCACTAATGTGCCCATCATAGCAATAGATGTACCTACTGCCACCATTTTCCTGAGTAATGTGTTTTTCATAATACGTCCTCCTTATTAAAAAAATGTCATCTATATAAAATAATGACTTCCTATAGAAACCTATCCTTTACAATATCAGCAAGAATTTTTGCTGTATCATGAATTCCAAATAGACTAGAATTAATCATCAAATGAGTAGACTCAAAATCTGCTGGTGAATGTCCAGCATATCTGTGCCAATACTGTTCTCTGGCCCTGTCTACTTCCTCCATCATTTTCTTTGCCTCCTTAGGCGACATCTTGAGAGCATTTACACAGTTTAAATAGCGCTCATTTTCAGGAGCATAAATATAAATATTAAGCACATTTGGATAATCTCTCAAAATATAATCAGCACACCTTCCAACAAAAATTGCTGAATCCTTTTCAGCAAAATCTGTGATGATTTTTTTCTGTGCCTCGAAGATTTTATCCTGCTTATCAATACTGTCCGTACCAAGTGGAAACAACATATTCAGGAAATTGCTCTTTACACTTTTTTCCTCCTCAGAATGAATTACCGAAACAGGCATATTCAACTCCCTTGAGGCAGCCTCCACGATATCTCTGTCGTAATACTCGATTCCAAGCATTTCGGAAAGCTCTCTGGCAATAGGTCTTCCAAGACTTCCAAACTGTCTAGCAATAGTAACGTAATACTTAGCCATAATTCTTTATCCTCCCTTTTAAGCTTCAAGTACTCTTGATAAGAATGTCTTAGTTCTATCGTTCTTTGGGTGTGAGAAAATTTCTTCAGGCTTACCTTCTTCAACTATGTAACCATCGGCCATGAAAATAACTCTGTCAGCAACATCTCTCGCAAATCCCATCTCATGCGTGACTACTATCATCGTCATACCTTCTCTTGCAAGATCCTTCATTACATTTAAAACGTCCCCGACAAGCTCCGGATCCAGCGCAGATGTCGGTTCATCAAATAGTAATGCTGCTGGCTCCATTGCCAGCGCTCTTGCAATAGCGACTCTCTGTTGTTGTCCACCAGATAAAGTTGAAGGTTTTGCATTTGCCTTGTCTGCAAGTCCCACCTTCTCTAAAAGCTCCATTGCTTTTGCTCTGGCAGCCACCTTATCTTTCTTTTTCGTCAACACGGGAGCCAGCATTACATTTTGTAAAACTGTCTTCATTGGAAATAAATTAAATCTCTGGAATACCATTCCCACCTCTTCTCTAAAGTCTCTAAGAGGTGTCTGTTTTGGATCCATCACATTTTTATCCTTGTACCAAATCTCCCCACTAGTAGGTGTCTCCAGCTGATTGATACATCTTAAAAATGTACTTTTGCCGGATCCGGATGGACCGATAATAACGATTACCTCTCCTTCCTGAACATCCATACTGATGTCTTTTAGTACTTCCAAATCTCCAAAATTTTTCATTATGTTTCTAATCTTTAACAATGTGCCCATATGCTTACCTCATTATCTTTCTCTCTACCATTTTCTGTGCAACAATTAAAATTGAAATCAGTATCAAGTAGAACACTGCAAGCGTTGTGTATGTTGGAATTGTCTTATAGCTTAGTGACGCATAATTTTGTGCCTGATGAGTTATCTCATTTACAACAATTACAGATAAAAGAGCTGTGTCTTTAACGGAAATAATAAATTGATTAAAAAGCGCTGGTAATATGGACCTAAAAGCAGGTGGAACAATGATATGCCATGTTGTCTGACTCTGGGTAAGTCCAAGTGATAATCCAGCTTCTCTTTGACCTGGGTCTATTCCATTCAATGCACCTCTGACTATCTCTGCTATAAAAGCTCCGGAGTTCAAGGAAATAACAAGAATACCTGAAAAGTTACTAGATAAATCCATTCCAAATAGTTTTGGGATTACATAGTAGATATATAAAGCTTGAACAATCAAAGGAGTTCCTCTAATTACCCATATGTATACATTAGCTATCCCTTTAAAAAACTTAATTTTACTTTCAAGAGCAAAACCTGCTAATGTACCTAACAAAAATCCAAACAGAATGCCAACTATAGCTATCAATATTGTCACTTTAAGTCCTGTAAAAAGCATCGGTAGCAGTTTGGCTAAAAATCCTAAATCCATACGATTGTCCTCCCAAGATAATGAACAAAAAAAGCGCTCGCGCTGATGCATCGCATCAACACGAACGCCTTTGTTCAAGTTTTGTCATAATATATCATTCTGAATGGTAATTGTCTAATAATAGTTTCTTATGGTCTACATTAATGAAACTAATCAATGTAAGAACAAAGATA
Source organism: uncultured Pseudobutyrivibrio sp. (assembly GCA_902775195.1). Taxonomy (GTDB): domain Bacteria; phylum Bacillota; class Clostridia; order Lachnospirales; family Lachnospiraceae; genus Pseudobutyrivibrio. Next base: position 18,375 of record CACYLQ010000011.1, on the reverse strand, counting down.
ATCTGCAAAGGAGCTCACTACTGCTCTATACTTGCTGTTTGCTGGAATCTCAAAAGCTTCACCTGGGCCATATAACTTAGGTGAATCTTCCCCTGGTAATATGGCCTCAATTTCTCCAGACAACACTTCCATCTTTTCAGCTGCGGCAGTTCCAAATTCATAATCTCCTGGAAGCATAAAACCTAAAGTCTTTCTTTCCCCATCTGAAGTATAAAAAGTTCTGCTTGAAACCTTTCCATCAAAATATACATTTGCCGCTGCCTCTAATTTTACGTTTTCAAAAGTCATAATCTTATTCTCCTTTTTTAATTATTTCTTAAGCAAAGCTTTGTTCAGTTCTTTCTATAATTTCGTCCTGAAGCGCCTTACTTAAATTTCTGAAATGATCACTATAACCTGCAACACGAACTATTAAGTCCTTGTACTCTTCTGGGTTTTGCTGAGCTTTAATCAGAGTTTCCCTATCAATTACGTTAAACTGAATGTGATGTCCATCCAAATTAAAGTAGGTACGAATCAAATTAGCCATCTGTACAAGACCTTCTTCGCCAGCTACAACCGAAGGTGTAAATTTCTGATTAAGCAAAGTACCACCAGTGCTTAAGTGATCCATTTTTGAACATGACTTAACAACAGCTGTAGGACCATTTACATCTGCGCCCTTTTCAGGTGATATTCCCTCTGATACTGGCTTATGGGCAAGTCTACCATTTGCTGATGCAATCATTACATCTCCAAAATACACATGACATGTGGTTGGAAGCATATTTATTCTAAATTCTCCACCTCTAATATTTTTTCTTCCGGTAACTTTATCTCTGTACATCGTAAATACGGATTTCATAATGTCGTCTGCATAATCGTCATCATTTCCATACTTAGGAGTCTTATTTGAAACCAGATTATAAATTTTTTCGTATCCCTCAAAATTGGCTTTCAATGCATCTAACAACTCACTCATGTTAAATTTTTTTTGATCAAAGACATTGTATTTAATTGCCGCAAGACAATCTGTAATAGTTCCAATACCTACACCCTGAATATAGCTTGTGTTGTATCTAGCACCGCCAGCATTGTAATCCTTACCTCTTCCAATGCAGTCGTTGGTTAGAATTGAAAGAAATGGTACTGGCATCTGGGTAGCATATATTTTTTCTATTACAAGATTTCCTCTAATCTTCAAATCGAGGAAGTAATCGATCTGTTTTGTAAATGCATCCCAAAGTTCATCGTAGGATTTAAAATCTTCTGCTTTTCCAGTATGTGGTCCAAGCTGCTGGTTTGACATATTGTCGTAACCATCAAATAAAGTCAACTCAAAGATTTTTGGTATATTAAAATATCCAGTCAGAATGTAGGCTTCATTGCCAAAAGCACCTGTTTCCACACATCCACTTGTACCACCTTTTCTTGCATCAGCGATAGTCTTTCCAGCATTTAATAATTCCTGGACAATAGCCTCTGTATTATAAAATGCAGGCTGGCCCCAGCCTTTACGTGAAATCTCACAGGCTTTTTTCAAAAATGTCTGAGGTGTTTTTTTACTTATCTGAACATTACTACTTGGCTGCAAAAGCTTCATTTCATCCATGCACTCTAGGATAAGATAGCTAACGTCATTTACTCCATCCTGGCCTTCAGGAGTTATTCCACCAGTGTTTATATTGGCAAAATCCGTGTAGGTAGAGCTTTCTTTTAAAGTAATACCTACTTTTGGTGGAGCCGGCTGGTTATTAAATTTCACCCAAAGGCACTCTAACAGTTCTTTAGCTTCGTCTCTTGTGAGTATTCCTTCAGAAATATCATTATCGTAAAAACGAATTAAATGTTGATCTAATCGACCAGGGCTATAAGCATCCCATGGATTTAGCTCGGAAGTAACTCCCAAATGACAGAACCAATACATCTGTATTGCCTGCCAATAGTTTTTTGGCTTATTGGCTGGCACAACTCTGCAGTTTTCTGCTATGGCAATAAGCTCCTTCTTCCTCTTTTCATCTTTTTCTTCAGCAGCTAGTTTTTGAGCATAGTCAGCATACCTTGTTGCAAGAATAATAATGGCATCACAGGCAATCATCATAGCCTTCAGCTGGTGTTCCTTTTCTAGAGCCTCCATATCATTAAGGTAATCAAGATTTTCAAGCGCCTTTTCTATATCAGACTTATACTCCAAAAAACCTTTATTATATATATTTTCAGACCCAACAGTGTGTCCTGGTCCTCTTTGCTCCATAAACTCTGTAAAGATTCCTGCCTCATAAACCTTTTTCCACTCAGGGGTCATGTGCTTTAAAATAATCTGACGTATAGAACGATTCTCCCAGTATGGAATTATCTCATTTTCCTGAAAAGAATAATCTTCATCAGCCACCTTAAAACTAATCAATTCCCTATCATTCATTACATGTAAATCATCCACGGTATGACAGCATAAATCAGGAAAGGTTGGTGCGGCTTGTGGCTTGCATCCTTTTTCACCAACAATTAACTCTCCTTCTCCGATATACAGAGTCTTTTTGGAAAAATAGTTTTTTAAAGCCATTGCCCTAAGCTCTGGAATACTGACGGAGCCTTCGTACTTTTTATAGGTCTCTGTAAAATATTTGGCACGTTCCATGTCAATGCTGGCAACTGCCTCAAGACTACTTTTTCTAAGCTTTTGTATCCTTGTATTCATTCCACGTTCTTCCATAGTGCCTCCCTGGCTAACCGCCTATGTATATGTTTGTTAACCCATGTGATTCAAAGATTCTTCTATATTCTTCAAGTTTTTCCTTGCTTGGAGTAGTGAATGAACCATCATATTTTTTACCTAACTGTTGGTATTTAGAACAACCTGTATTGTGATATGGCAGCAAATGAATGTGTTCTGGATTTATGTCATTTGACTTTATGAATTCAGCTGTTTCGACCATATTTTTATTGGTGTCGTTTACCCCACCAATTACAGGTATCCTTACCCAAATAGATGCTTTTTTTTCCGAAAGCTTTTTCAAATTCTCAAGTATAAGATTATTATCCACTCCCGTATATTTTTTATGTTTATCAGCATCAATTAGCTTTAAGTCATACAAGAAAGATTTAGTGTATGGTAAAACTGCTTCAAACCTTGAAAAATCCACGTATCCACAGGTATCAATATTTACTTCAATTCCTCTAATTTTCAGATTTTGAAGCAATTCAACAATAAAACTTATATCCTGTGCCAACACCTCTCCTCCGGATAAAGTTACTCCTCCTCCTGAGGTTTCATAAAAAGCCTGATCTTTTTGGACTTCATTAAATAATTCTTTAGCGGTGATTTCCCGACCACATATTTCCCAAGCATTATTTACACAGTCCTCATAATATTTCCCTCCACACTTACCACAACCTACGCATCTTTGGTCGTAATGAAAAAATTCTGTTTCAAAGCTTTGTGTTTCAGGATTATGACACCAACTACATTTAAGAGGACACCCCTTAAAAAAAATGGTTGTACGAATTCCTTCTCCATCATGAATAGAATATTTTTGAATATTAGTTATCATAAAACAACTATTTCCTTTGTAGTTTTGTTAAGGACTTCGCATTCGCCCTGTTCATTTACAATTACAACATCTTCTATCCTAATTCCTATGTCTCCTCCTAAATAAATGCCAGGTTCAATGCTAAAGGCCATCCCTTTCTTTAGATACATAGGATTTGATTGCTTTATATCCGGAGCCTCATGGATGGTGTAACCCACGCCATGTCCCAATCTATTTACCAATGTCCAAGCCAGTCCTTTTTCGTCGAGAATCTCTCTAGCCTTTTTATCTATTTCTGGAATATAAGCATTTTCACAAACAAGCTTTTCTGCCTCTAAGTTTGCCCTTTTTACCAATTCATAGTATTCTCGTTCTCGTTTTGTTGGCTCACCGATAAATACAGTTCTGGTTGTATCCGAATACATTCCTCCTACAGTACAGCCATAATCCATAAGCACTATTTCATGTTCTTTGGCCACTGCAGAATCTCCTATGTAATGTGGATAACTTGCATTAGGCCCAAATGCCACAATACACTCAGGATTTTCTCCCCCTAGCTCAGCCATTTTATCTAACAAAAATGTACCTATTTCTTTTTCTGTCACACCAGGCTTAATAATTGAAAGGACTTCTTCAAAAACCTTATCTACCAGTTCAGATGACTTTCTTAAATTTTTCAACTCCTCTGGCGTCTTGATTATTCTCATTTCTTCCAGTAGAGGTTTTCCATTCTTAAAAATAACATCAGTCTTATCCATTATTTCTAGTATGTTTACTGATTGAGCTGTAGAATTTACACCTATAGTTTTTCCAAGTAGACCCTCTTGTTTAAAGACGTCTTCCACAACATCTGTCATAACATCCCCATCAAACCAGGTATAAACCCTAATGTCATTTTTTAATACAGCATCTAATTCATCCTTATACAAAAGATTACATATATAAAACATTCCACCATCTGCTTTTACAAACAGCCCCTGGAATCTTTCACATAGCATAATTTTATAATCAATCAAAAATGTCAGCTCTTCCCCTGGAGATAATAAAACTGCATCAAAGTCTGATTCCTTTAGTTTTTCAATTAGTTTATTTAGATATAAATCATTCATTAGAACAACACCTTTTATAATTCAATGAGTTCCTTTGTAGCCCAAGTAAGGTTCTCAGTGCCATTTGAAGTAACAAGCAATTGGTCTTCAATTCTGACACCACCCCATTTAGGAATATATATGCCAGGCTCTACTGTCATTACCGTATTTTCATGAATTATATATTCATGTGTAGGACCAAGAAATGGTATTTCATGAACAAATAAACCAACTCCATGACCAATCCCGGTATAGATATATTTTTCGTATTCTGTACCTTCCACAGCTTTCTTTGAAGCCTGAAATACATCTTTTGATGATGCCCCAATTTTAAGTGCATTTTCAGCATCACAGTTCATTTTATGCTCAATTTCATACACTTCTTTTTGCTTGGGAGAAGCTTTACCAACCACTAAAGTTCTAGTCATATCAGACATATAACCATTAAACTGACAACCATAATCCATCAGTACAAAATCCCCATACTCAACTGCTTTAGCTGATGGGATTCCATGTAAGAGCGATGTCCTTGCTCCTGAAATAAGAATATTTCCATATGGCATGCTATCTGAACCTTCTAAAACCATATATCTTGATAAATTAGCAGCTAATTCCTTTTCCGTTACACCAACTCGTATATCCTTAATAATTTTCTCGTAACAACGGGATGCTATATCACAGGATGCTCTGAAATACTCTATTTCCTGTTCCGTTTTATGTGACCGGAATTCTTCGATAACCCCAGCTATAGGAACAAGCTCTAATCCAACAGACTTTTCTTTAAGTGTGAAATAATCAGATGTCTTTAAATCCTCTGATTCAAATGCTATATTTTTAAGATCATCTTTTTTTGCTATTCCTGCAACTGCAGCTGGAACAGAACCGTAATCCTTTCTCCATTCAACAATTTCATAAGAAGGACACTCATATCCTACCTGCTCTGTATATCTTGGATCAGTAATAAAATACTTGTTTGATTTTGTTATAAATAGGAAAGAGTCATCTCCAGTGTATGAACTAACATACTTAACATTTGTATGATTGCTTATGAACAAACCATCTAACTTGTTCTCCTCAAGATATTTAATTACCTTTTCTTCAGCTATCTTACTCATAATTCTCCCTTAATAAACGTGACATGCTACAAAATGATCTTTTGATATTTCTTTTCTAGGCGGAGCTTCATTAAAACAATGGTCCACTGCATATGGACATCTTTCAGCAAACTGACATCCAGGCTTGGAATTAATTGGACTAGGGATTTCTCCACTCACCTTTATCCTTTTATTAGCTTTTGCCTTAATTGGATTGGCAACTGGTATTGCCGAAAGCAAAACCTTTGTGTAAGGATGGGCAGGATTTTTGTATAGCTCTTCAACAGGAGCTTCCTCAACAATAGTTCCTAAATACATAACAATTACTCTATCAGAAATATATTTAACGACTGATAAATCATGAGCTATAAACAGATAGGTTAATCCCATATCATGTTGAAGTTTTTTCAACATATTTATAACCTGTGCCTGAATAGAAACATCAAGAGCGGATATTGGTTCATCACAAACAATAAACTCAGGATTTACAGAAAGAGCTCTTGCTATTCCAATACGCTGTCTTTGTCCACCTGAAAATTCATGTGCAAATCTAGACATATGCTCCACACCCAAGCCTACTTTTTCAAGTAGTTGTTCTATTCTACAATCGATTTCTGTTTTTGAATAGTTACCATGATATTTCATTCCCTGGGCAACTATTTCTTTAACAGTCATTCGGGGATTTAAGGATGAATAGGGATTTTGAAAAATCATTTGGACATCCCCTGTAAAAGCCTGCTTTTCCTGTTTTGTGAACTGAGAAGTATCCTTACCCTTATAATATATTTTTCCACTTGTTGGCTCATATAGATTAACTAGACATCTACCTGTTGTAGATTTTCCGCATCCAGACTCTCCAACTAATCCTACTGTCTCACCTTTATAAATCTCAAAAGATATATCATTTACCGCCTTTAGAGTTTGCTTTCTATTTAGCTCAAAAAACTTACTAAGATTTTCTACTTTAATAAAAGGCTCGGCCATTACATTATTCTCACTCATTTTTATGCCTCCCTTTTTTCTACAATTAAGTTAACCTCTGGTGCTAAATCATGTTGAAGCCAACAGTAGGTAGAATGTTCTTCTGTAAGGGTTGTTTTTGATGGCTCATATTCACAACAAACACTCATTGCATATTCACATCTTGCTGCAAATGGACACCCCTTAGGCGGTGCAAACAAATCTGGAGGAGTTCCCTCAATTGGTGTTAAAACCTGATTTCTCTCCATATCCAGTCTTGCTATAGATTTTAGTAAACCACTAGTATATGGATGTGCTGTATCAAAGAAAATGTCTTCGCTTGTTCCCTGCTCTGCCACTTTTCCACCATACATAACAACAACTCTGTCACATAGTCTTGCGATTACTCCCAAATCGTGAGTAATCATTATTATAGAGGTTCCAAGTTTTTCTCTCAGCTCAAGGAGTAGATCAAGTATCTGGGCCTCAATCGTTACATCTAAAGAAGTTGTTGGTTCATCGCAGATAATTAAGCTTGGTCTACTAACCAAAGCAATGGCAATCATAATTCTCTGCTTCATTCCGCCTGACAACTCATGTGGATACTGCATAAATCGACGCTCGGGATCATTTATTCCAACAAGTCTCATTATATTTAAAGCTTTTAATCTAACCTCAGCTTTTGGCGTACCAGTTCCAATAAATACTTCTTCAATTTGTTCTCCAACACGCATTGTGGGATTAAGAGAAGTCATAGGATCCTGAAAAATAAATCCTATGTCCTTACCTCTTATATTCCTTAACTGCTTGTTATTCATTTTTATAATATCCTGACCCTTAAAAAGGATTTCACCACCTTCAAAAAAGCCAGGTGGTTCAGGATTCAACCTTAATATACTTTGTGCTGTTACGCTTTTGCCGCATCCTGATTCTCCAACAATTCCAAGGATTTCTCCCTTTCTAACTTCAAAGCTAACACCTCTAACTGCATGTACAAGTCCAGCATATGTCTTAAAAGAGAAAACCACATTATTTAATTCAAGTATTTTTTCACTCATGATTATTCTCCTTAATCAGTTCCTCTTAATTTAGGATCAACAGCATCTCTTAAACCATCACCTAGAAGATTAAGAGCCAACATTGTCGTACAAATGAAAAATGCAGGTGCTGCCACTTCATGAGGTGCTACTCGAAGCATCTTAATACCTTCTTTTGCCAATACACCCCAACTACAGTTAGGAGGTGATATGCCAAGACCAATGTAGCTTAAAAATGCTTCCTGGAATATTGCTCCTGGTATTGCCATACATAAATTTGTAACTAGTAATCCCAATACATTTGGAATTATTTGCTGAACAATTATTACAATATCAGGAACACCTAATATTTTTGCTGCGCTAATGAAATCCTGCCCCTTTAATCTATACACCTCACCTCTTACGAATCGGCAGGTTCCTATCCAGCCCACTATACACATGGCAATAATCAAGGTCATAACACCCTTTCCTATAACTACCATCACAAGAATAGTAATTATAAGGGATGGGATACCATAGAGAATATCAACAATTCTCATCATTACCATGTCAAGCTTTCCACCATAAAAGCCACATAAACCTCCGATTACTGCACCAACACACATATTTATTGTTGCCGACAATAATCCAATTGTTAGTGAGACTCTAGCTCCCATCCATATTCTCACCCATAAATCTCTTCCTGTAGAATCGCATCCAAGCCAATGTACAAGTGATGGTGAGGCATCAATAGCTGAAGTATCCATCGTTGAATATTCATACTGAGATAGAAAAGGTGCGAATATTGCCAACAGTCCATAACAAACGATGATTATCAAACCGATAATAGCAGCTTTGTTTTTCTTAAGACGTCTCCATGCATCCTGCCAGAATGACAATGTTGGGCGAATTATTAATTCCATGTCATCGGCGTTTTTTCCCATGACAACAAACATTTCTTTTGTAAGCTTTTTGTTTTTCTCCACGTGCATCACCTACTTTCCACCTATTCGAACTCTAGGATCTACAATGCCATAGAGAATATCTACGATTAAATTACAAACCACAAGAAACATTCCATAAAAAACAGTCATGCCCAAAATCATTGAATAATCATTTTGAGTTACGCTTTCAACGTAATATTTACCCATTCCAGGAATAGCAAATATTGATTCAATTACAAAGGTTCCTGTAAGTACTGATGCAACAGTTGGACCAAGCATTGTTATTACAGGCATAATCGCATTTCTAATCTGATGCTTAACGGTTATTCTGAAATTAGATAACCCCTTTGCCTTTGCAGTTTTTATGTAATCCTGCTGCACAACCTCAAGCATACTGGCTCTCATTATTCTTGAAACAGATGCCAATGTGTAAAATGCCAATGCACAGGCTGGCAGTATCGTATATTCGAATCCTCTGTATTTTGCCACTGGTAGTAATCCCCATTTAATTCCAAAGAAATACTGGAGCAACGCACCCATAATAAAATCCGGAATACTTGTACCTAATATTGCAACGATTACACAAAAGAAATCTATTTTTGTACCCCTATTTTTTGCTGCAAGGATGCCAAATACAATTCCAAATGATATGGCAAGCATCAATGCCCTGATACCTACATCAGCAGAAAAAGGAAATCCCTGACCTATTATGTAATTCACTGTTTTATTGGTATAAAACATGGAATATCCAAAATTCCCATGAAGTAAATTCTCAATATATTGAAAATACTGCATGTAAAGTGGTTTATCGAAACCATAGTATTTTTCCATGTTTAATGCAACTTCTTCAGTGAGCTTTGCACTAGTAAAAGGTTCTCCCGGCATAAGTCTTACTAAGAAAAAAACTACGGTTATAAGAACAAATAGGGTTATTATTGCTGCTATTACACGCTTGATAATATACTTCGCCATAAACTGTCCTCTTATTCTACGTCAGCATATACCCAATCTATATTGATACTGCAGAAATAGAATTCAACACCTGTAAACTTATCATTCAACAAGTAATGCTGCTGTCTACACTGAAGTGGTACAAATGCTGCATCCTCAAGAATGATTTTTTCTGCTTCATTTAACATGTCCATACGGGCCTTAACATCTGTTTCTGTTTTTGAATCTTCAAGTAACTTATCAAATTCATCGTTCTTATAGTTGCTGTAGTTATAAGAACAATCGGACTTGAATAATTCAAGATATGTGTATGGATCTGAGTAATCTGGTCCCCATCCACCATAAGCGATCTGATAATCACCATTTGGAAGAACAGAACCATAAATGTCAGCATATGTTACCTGTCTAATAGTTACTGTAATTCCAAGAGCGTTCTGCCATAACTCCTGAAGTACTTCTGCAATTTTCTTAGATGCCTCAAGGTCTGTTGTCGTAAGTTCAATTTCAATTTCTGAAGGATCAGAATATCCTTCCTCACTCATGGCTTTCTCTAAGTATTCCTTTGCCACATCAATATCACCATCTAATGGATATGAATCTAATGTATATTCCTCGCCATAAGATTTAGACGCACCCCCTACTAGAGGCATTACTAAAGTATTGCTAGGTGAATAAACATTATTAGTAGCAAGAGCTATATAGTCATTTCTGTTAAGACCGTAGTTAAGAGCCTTTCTAAAGTTCTTGTTTGAAACTATTTTGTTTGTACTCTCCTCGTTAATGTAAAGGTAATCTTCATTACCATTCATAAACTCAGAATCGATATCATCATACTGTGCAACTGAATCTGTTGGTAATTTTACAAAATCAAGCTCACCATTCTCATACATTGCTACAGCTGTGTTTGATTCTGAAATAACACTAAACTCTACTCTATCAAGATTAATTGCATCTTTATTCCAGTACTGATCATTTTTTTCAAACACATACATCATGTTATCAGTACTTACCAGCTTAAATGGACCACTATATACATTCTTGTCTGCTGTTGCAGCAAAATCAGCGCCATAGCTTTCAACTATATCTTTTCTAATTGGAACGTACTGTGATGCAGTACCAACCATGCTCAAGAAATATGCACATGGGTTTTCAAGCTCAAGCACTAATGTTTTATCATCTTCTGCACGGACTCCTAATTCACTTACTTCCATTTCACCAGTTTCTACCGCATATCCGTTTTTGACGTATTCACCAATAAACGCATACTCACTAGCTGTGGCAGGGTCAAGTAATCTCTGTAATCCATATACAAAGTCATCAGCTGTAACTGGCTGGCCATCTGACCAATTTGTATCTCTAAGATGGAAAGTGTAAGTAAGACCGTCTTCTGACAACTCCCATGATTCAGCAATACCAGGTTCAACTTTACCTCCAATTCCTCTAACTAGTGATTCCTGACAAGCATGAATCAATTCATTGTCAACAATACTGTTGGCTTTGCTTGGATCAATAGTTGTTGGTTCTACTGTATCGGAATATCGAAATACTTTTTCAGATGATTCTGATCCTGAGCCTGTATCCGCAGTTGAGGCATCAGCCGCAGTATCCTCTGTCTCATAAGCACCACAAGCCATGGCTCCTATGGACATGGAAACTGCAACAAGTAAACTTAATAACTTCTTTTTCATAGTACATTCCTCCTTTTTTCTTATATTAAAAAGTTGCGCACAGTACCATCCTATACGCAACCTCTTTGTTGAAATCTAATACCACCTTTAAAAGGACCTCTAATGTTTGAGTGTTGTACTCTATATCTCTCAAACTCCTTCTACACATTATGTCTGTACTCATATGGGAGCACCTTCATCTGATTGTAACTTGGGCAATCACGAACCCACTCAAGAGACTCCTTAACAATAGCAGTCTGCTGTGGAATATTGTTTGGCTCACCTGCGTTTGAACCAATAGGTACATGTGGTGCAGTAATTCTAGGTGCACCCTGCTGACGTGCAATTGGAGGAAGAGCTGCAATAACAACGCAACTCATACCAAGTTCTTCACAGCATCTTGTTACGATTGTGGCAGATCTATGACACGTACCACAACCACCTGTGCAAAGGACAATATCCACACCCTGGTCCTTAAGCTTTCTAGCAATTTCTGGTCCTGTTTCGTTCTTAAACTTTTCCACATTTCCACCACCTCCCATAAAGGTATATGTTTCTGTAGCAAGAGAACCAATAAAGCCTTCTTCTACTAGCTCATGTAATCTATCAATAGGAAACATTGCATTTACATCCTTATTGATATCCGAATTATCAAAGCCACCATGGGTAACCATTAGCTCTGAAGATGGGGTAGAAAACTCTATTGTTCTATATGAAAAATCTCCCGATGTATTGAATGGTGTCTGGCTTTTCTTATGAATACCTCCGGCTGTAATAAATGCCACCTTACATTCACTAAGTGGTTTCTTCAATTCTGAAAATACAGGCTTTGGTGTAACAGGTACAAATATTTCTGACTGCATTCCTTCTTTTGTTGTTAACATATCATTTGCCTCCTTTATATCGATTCTACCGGTATATCTCTTTTTCCAACCAGGTTCATACAACTGAAATAAAACTCTGCATCCGAACCTTCTTTAAGCGGAATATCTGTAAAATACCAGCGTCTTGGAACTGCCACCGTACCAAGCTTATCCATAATCTCTACCTTAGCAGCGGTATCATTCACTTCTGTTATCTTTCCTCCAAGCAAACATGGAGTAATTTCATGGTCAGTTACCATATCTGAACTGTCATAATCATATGGATTCTCAACTACTTTGATATAACTAAAGTAAAATTCCATCTCATGACCTGGTTCTATCTTTTCTTTTGTTGTTACCAATTTCTTTGGGACAGTAATGACGCCTAATCTCCCGTGCAGATGGACTTTTATTTGACTATCACTTACCTCTTTTACAAGGCCTCCCATTTTAATTGGATTAATCATGTAATCTAACATTAATGCAAAGTTCCATTATCAAGTAATACTGTCTCAGGAAGTCCAAGAAGCTTGTTATTTGCATTAATTACATCGTTATTCCACTTCTTTGGTGCTGGCTTAATTTCAACACCTGCCATCTTATTCTTCAACATCTGAATTGCACGGGTAGCAACTTCCTTTGTTACACATGAGCAGCCTGCCACATTATTTTCAAATCCGCCCTTATCCATATTTTCCTCAACCATGGCTGTAGCATATTCATTACCAACAACTAACTGACCTTGATATGCACAGAAGGATACACCAACAACTGGAATGCCTCTCTTTCCAGCCTGACCAATATGCTGAATGAAATCGATATGGTTATTTCCAAATCCTTCAGTTGTGATAATGCATCCATCACAATCAAGAGATTCAAGTAATGAACCTAATCTTTCTGACACCCAAAGTTTTTCATCATTTACCTGAGGAGAGCCAATAAATATTACACCAATAAGATCAAGCTCAGTATCTGCTGCAAGTCCTTCTACAAGTGGCTCACGAATATAATGACGAGTCATCTCCTTTGTGGCTGGTCCAATGCATGTAAGGGCATGAATAGAACCATCTCGAACCTGATTAGGAGTGAGAACGATAGGTACGTTACCGCAATCCACATTCTTCTGGCCACCAAGTATTCCGCAAGGCTCTGTTGGGCAAATGACATTATCATGCATTGCACCCTGTCCCATAATTTCCTTTACTAAAACAACTCTTGGATTTCCAGCTCTTCTGACATCTTCACAAATCTCTTCTCGGATAACTTCACCTTCGTATTTTTTAAGCTCATCTCTAATAGTCTGAATCACATAATCTTGACACTTATGAGCTGCGAATGGACCTGGTCTTGTCATACCAGTTAATCTTTCAATAACAGCATGGCATCTGATAATAATGTCATTCTCGTCTGCACATCCAGGATGACCAAAATACATTTTCTCATCAAGATAACCTTCTGATGAGCCAAATTCATGTACCTGAACTCCATCCTCATCAACGCCAGTAAGCATAAATACAACACCGTCAGCTACTTTTGTGATACCTTCTCCAAGCTCACCTTCCACCTTTGTTGCGATAGGGCACACATCCATAATTGTTTCTGTGTACTGATGTCTTTCATTTGGATAAATAATATCAAGCGCAAGACTCTTACAAAGTGGATCTTCTAGAACCGCTTTATCCACTATATTTTTGTCAATTGTAAGCACTCCATCGATAATAGAAGTTTTATCACCTAACTCTACCTTGGAGATTTTCATATGTTTTTTCTTTAATGTTCTAATAACCTTTTTTTCGCCTGTTGGTGCTGCTACTCCTGGAGCAGGGACAAAAGTCTCTGCTGCTGGCGCTGCTGCACCTCCAATTGGCAAATCTAATTTTAGGCCTTCAATATGATCTGCCTTAGCTATTTCTATATGTAACATACCTTCTCCTCCAATCTTTGTAGTAATTATTGGTTTTGACTCATTCGTCACTGATTCTTTTTCTTTTTCAGCGGAAGAATCAGTCTCATTAACCTTATCTAATACCTCTGCAGTAATAGGTGTTAGTGCTTCTACATCAGTAAGTAATGTGCTTCCCAGCACCTGTTCAATCTTTAATCCATTTGGACTTAGAGTTAATAGACCAGCATCAACCATATCATCAAATAATGATGGGTCCTCTAAATCCGCCGCACTAATTACCAATCCTTTTTCTCTTCTACAGCAAAAGATTGCTGGGTCCTTCAAATGCTGCTCCAATGTTTCTTTTGTAATAGACATATATTCTTCCTCCTTATTTAATTTTTCTTATTAATTTATGATTAACGGCTCTCAATGCCTGATCCGTACAATGATAAACTGGTAAGCCTAACTGCGGTGCGCAAGACATTACTGTGTTCGAACAATCTGTGCAATTGCTAATTAATAAGCCTTGGGCTCCTGCTTTCTTTAGTGACATTACCTTGGCTACCTGTCCTGGACATTTTCCTGGGTTTTCACATTTTCTTGTCCCATTTACTTCCATAGCCTGTTTGCAATACTCTACTCCAACCACTTCTGAGCCTAGAGATTTAGCTAATTGCTCCATTCTCTCTTTATTTGCCCCGCAAGCACATACTAGTAAGCCAATTTTTTCTGGCCCTTTCATAAAACACTCCGAAGCAATCAATCCTCCAGTAGTTTTTATAATTGGATTCTCTAGGTTAGTCCTTTTTCCTGTGAAGGGACCTCCCATTATTAACTCTCCATATTCTTTGCTTAGACCACCGGCCATCTCAAAAACATCCGATACCTTTTTGCCAAGAGGTATATCTAGAAATGTTTGAATTTTAACTTCAGCTTCACAGCCCTTTATTTTTCCAGCCACTGTCAAATCTTTATCTATAAGTGGTTTCTTTAAATCCACCGCCTCTTGAATTCGACATGCTGTCTCTGCATTAATCACAATGGCATCTGCCTCTAAGGGTAAGGCCGTTACTGGCAAAAGCTTTTTCAGCACTTCTCTGATTACTGCTCTTTCTTCTCCCATTGGATATATATCCTCAAGAGATTTGATTATAATTTTCGAATTCGTATTTACGTTTTTTAAAGCTTCTATTGCAGCCTTGTGACATTCCTTTATGGCAATATATCCATGTTCTGCATTAGATATATCCATAGCAATTTCAAGGCCTCTGATTAACTGTTTAGGATTGTCTTCTATCCTTTTTATGTTATGCCCCAAGATAGGCTCACATTCTGCTGCATTGATAATTACATTCCCACCCTTTTCAAAGGGTTTCGCAAATTTAGCATATGTAGGAAATCCTGCGCCACCTAAACCAACCAAACCTGCCTCTTTGATTAAATCTAGTGGTTCTTCACTTTTTAATGGAATGTAATCTGTTGTCTGTTTTTCATCAGCCTCTACAGATACTGATTCATCTGTTATTTCTAATACCTTTCCTGAAACACTGGAAAATATATTGCATCCAAGTCCATCTCCCTGTAATGCAAGAAGCTGCCCCCTGTGAATTACGTCTCCTTTGACGACACAAGCGGCAGCCTTATTTCCGATATGCTGTTTCAGTGGAAATTCAAAAACATTACCCATCCCTTCACACTTTCTAACGCATATACGTTTTTTTATTAACGGATTATCTGGTTCCGTTTAAGTTAGTGCTAGTATATACATCCCAGTATCATTAGTAAAAGGACAGTTTCTTATCCATTACATAACAATTTGTTATGTCACATTTTCCAGTAAGTTTCTCTATGCTCAACAGAGGTTGAAAATACTATTAACGTCTTTGTTTTTCCAAATCTTTGAAGCTCTCCAATAAACTGATCTAGCTCGATAGTATTGTGAAACATCACCTCCAAAAGCATAGAAAAATCTCCTGTTACACAATTGCACTGAACTATATTAGGAATGTTTTCTACATATGGATAAAAATCCTTTTTTTGATTTGGTTCAACCTCAACGCTAATAAATGCCTTTGTATAAAACCCCAGTGCTAATGGATTCATCTGTGCTCTAAATCCTGTTATAATTCCTTTTTTCATAAGATTATCAATACGCGTTGCCACAGATGTAGATGATAGGTATACATTTTGCGCTATTTCCTTAGCAGATATTCTTGCATTCTCTTGTAGTAATTCAATAATTTTTAAATCAATATCATCTAATTCATCAGCATAGTTTTTTGGAATAGTCATTTTTTCACCTCCATTTTTCCAAATAAAAAAGAGGCACCACCTTTTGGTAGTACCTCTTTGTACGTTCTAAATAGTACAAGAGAATGTGTTAGATTTCAATATTTTATGGGAATAATCCTTTTACTTCATTTGCTGTTATAAGTCTACTAAGTGCAACTATGTAAGCTGCCATTCTCCATGAACAATTCTTCTTATGGACAACCTCTTTTATCTCAGCAAAAGCCTTTGTAAGGATATCCTCCAGCATATCGTTTATCTGTTCTCTACTCCATGTGAGAGTCTGGATATTCTGCACCCATTCGAAATAAGAAACAACAACACCGCCACTATTCGCAAAAATATCTGGAATTAGCACAATACCTCTTTCCTTAAGAATTGCATCTGCTTCGGCTGTTGTAGGGCCATTTGCCGCCTCTACAATAAATTTGCATTTAAGCTTGCTGGCATTTTCTATAGTGATTTGATTTTCAAGAGCGGCCGGAACAAGGACATCACAATCAGTAAGCAATAGCTCTTCATTTGAAATATGCTCTACTCCTGACTCATTGTAATCAGCCAATAAATGTCCTTCTTCTACGAATTTTGAAATTGCATCTGCATCTAATCCATCCTCACATCTGATGGCACCTGATACATCAGAAAGAGCTACAATAACAGCACCTCTATGGTATGCAATTCGAGCTGTATTAGCACCTACATTTCCGAATCCCTGAATAGCTATTCTGCTTCCAGAAAGTGTTTTTCCATGTTCTGCCAGAATAAGCTTTGTACTGATAACTACACCTCTACCTGTTGCTGATGGTCTGCCTTTTGAACCACCTAATTCCAACGGCTTTCCTGTACATACACCAGGACAAGGTTTGCCATTAAGCATGCTATATGTATCTAATACCCAAGCCATTGTTTGAGCATTTGTGTTTACATCCGGTGCCGGAATATCTTTATCTGGACCAATAATGGATTCAATCGCAAATGTATATCTTCTAGTTAGTCGCATGAGTTCATTCTTAGAAAGCTTTGTAGGATCAACAGTAATTCCACCCTTAGCACCGCCATATGGAATGTTGACAACTGCGCATTTTAACGACATCCAAGTTGCAAGAGCCTTTACCTCATTAAGGTCAGTATTCTGGTGAAATCTGATTCCTCCTTTGAATGGACCTCTGATATTTGAGTGCTGTACTCTATAACCCTCAAAAACCTTAATAGTTCCATCATCCATTCTAATTGGTAAGTATACCTTAAGCTCTCTTTGTGGATTTCTAATCATTTCATAGGTGTCAGTAGATAGTCCACCTAATTCCACAGCTTCATCCATTACCTTTAAAACATTCTCATATGGATTATATGTTGTTGCCATCTTTTTTCCTCCTGATGTTTGATTAAAACATCCAGCGCTGGAGTATTGTTTTCAACGCCACGGAGTATATTACTTGTCATGTGAGATAGCAATACATAATTCTATAATCCTTTTTTGGTTGTAAAAATCAAGCTATTCACTTGATAAAATAATTGTTTTAGTGATTAATACTTTAGAATATCCAGTCAGACTAAAGTACCCTAATTTGATTCTTTATCTTTTCGCCTGACGCTCATAAAGTTCTTAATAAAAAAGACAGGACCTATAATCCTGTCTTTTAAAGTATATAACTACTCTTATATCATCTTAGACAAAAGTGCTACCGTCTCAACCTGATTTAAATTGTCCAAACCAAAAAGTGTTTCCTTGTTGATCATTGGAATCTTAAACTTGATATCCTTAATCCACTTTCCATCTGGCTGTCTCTCTTCATAAACCTCAACCTTCTCTATAAGTTGAGTGATGAACTCTCTGCACTCTGCATCAGTCATATCAACAACATACTTGTCGAAATAAACCAATGCCTTATATACATTATCAGCTGATACTTTATTTGCTATAATTGCTTGACGTTTTGCCTGAGTGTTGCTGTTGAGACACGAGTATAAATATAAACTTTAGTCCTTTCTTTTGTCATAATACCCCCCAAGCTATTTGTCTTCATTAACCGAAGCTCCAGGTAAACGCTTAAGCCCCTCGTTATTTACATATTCCAATGTTTGCATTTGTTTAACTACAAGCTG
>CACYLQ010000010.1 GCA_902775195.1 uncultured Pseudobutyrivibrio sp. | reverse complement strand
CTTAGAAACTAAATGAATTTCAAGGATACATGTTTTAAAAACTTGTATTAATTCAAGGTTTGTTTCACTGTTCAGTTATCAATCTTCTCTTTGTTGTTGCCCTCAGCAGCAACTCGTTTATATTATCACGATTGAAGCTTTTTGTCAACAACTTTTTTGATTTATTTTTTAAATCTTTTTTGATGAAATCAAGCGATTTCATCAAGTGTTCTGCTCTTGCGGAACGAATAGTATATTATCATCCCAATCCTACAAAGTCAACAGGTTTTTTCAAATTAATTAATGTCTTTATATTCCGATAATTCTTTCAATTATGTTGTTTTGATAAATAAAATACAACATCTGGTCATTTTCTATATTTTCTATAATAAATCTGCCATATGCTGAGGCTGGGAAGCAGTCAGCTATAAACATAATAAGCCATATAAACAGCATTCCTTCTATGAATCCTGCTATTACACCTAACAGTCTATTTACATCACGTACCCCAGGAACAAAGCCTATAAGTCTTATTAACCTGTCTATTATGAATATAATGACTATTCCTGCAGCAACACAGGCTATTGTTGATATACCCTTTATTGCTGAATTTGTTAGTTCTTCTGCTATCAGGCTAATTGTGGCATCTATTGAGCTTTGGACGGATTCTTCTACCCTGTCCCTTATTGCAGGTGGAACCACGCTCATAATGGTATCCTCACCTGAGCCTGCTTCCTTTTCTTCTGAAGCATTGTATCTTTCATGTAGATGCGCATCTAAGTTAGCCTGTACTGTCATAGGAAGTTCTGTATTATTTAAAAGATAGCCTTCTAAATAATCTGAACCGAAGTTTACAATGCAAATTAGGAATATCCACGCAAGCAAACCAAACACTATTCGAAGCATGCCTCGAGTAGCGCCCCTGATAATGCAAATCAACATAACTATGGCAAATGCAATAAGTAAATAATTAAATTCCATAATGCTCCTATTTTAAATATATTTCCTCTGTTTTATCTCTTTGTATGATGTAATATCTCTTTGCTGCTGTAGTTGGTATTACATCATATACGCTCTCATCAAATGTATAGCTAAACTTTTCAATACCCTGAAGATTATATAAAGCTACATCATTTTCATTTTTTAATAATATTATATCATTATCTAATAAAGAAACATCTTCATAACTATTATTTATTTCTTTAGACACACATTTAAAGCCATATAGATTGTAAACATTTAGCACATTCACTACCTCACCAGAATCCTGGGCCTTTTCGCATATATATCCAAAATGAGTATCGTTGTAGAAAATACTCTTCATCTGGTCTCCAACAGAAATATCCTTGGCAACCGTAGCTTTGAAATTGTTATTAAATACTATGATTTTAGAATCTGCAAAAGCAATGGCTTTATCATTTTTTACAAAATCGACCTTAGGGATTAGGGTGCCTATGTATTGATAAGATGCTGCTATATTATCTTCTTCTTTTTTTCCTGCGCTTGTGAAATCGTAGAAAACCAGCTCAGATGATATTTCTCCATCATCCACGTTTATGATTGATAGTAATAATCTAGTGGCATCTGATGATAATGCCATTGATACTGGGAAGCCTTTGTTTTCTGGATGAATCTCACCTGAAACTAAAAGTGAGCCTTTTTTATCGTACATCTGGATATAGCTTACGGCGTTTTCCTGCAATAATATGGCAACTGTTCCTTGTGAAGCTACCTTTGCCTCAACTACAGGTGTAGTAGTTCCAATTGATTTGATAAAGCCCTTGGATGAAAAGATATCTACCTCTGTACCCTTTTTATCGTATACAACTATATAATCCTTGCATATATCGATACATGGGTTGGTCATATCATAGGTATAGTTCCATATTAATGTACCGTCAAATTTTGTATAGAAGATACCGTCAGCGCTGTATTTCAACAGGTTGTCGTTATAGCTCATATAATGACTTTCTGCTGAATCTTTTCGCTCCCAGGTCTTTTCAACCTCATAGTCCTCAAAGGTTGATATTGTTCTGATTACCATAAGCGAAACAACGGCTATTAACAGGATTGCAAGCAAAAAGATATACCTCTTTTTTAGAGGTGTATAGTTGTCATCTACGGGAATTTTGACTTTATTTGGCTCTACTGATTCCTTTGAGCCTTTTGATTCCTTCTGATCTGTTTCTTCGTTTTTATTTTCAGGTAATTTAATGATTTTGAATTCTTCCATGTTTTATTGCCTTATCTAAAAAAATGGGCTGCATATACAGCCCATGAATTGTTTAATATACAAATACTGCTACCTGATATGGAGCTACTGGGAACGCGATAGAGTATTCTCTTCCATCACATTCTTCCTTGATAGGTGTATAGGATTCTTTTATTTTACCACCCTCACCACCAAACGTCTCCTTCTCACTGTCTAATAGGAGCTTGAATTTTCTATTCTCTGGAACTCCTACCTTGTAATCATCATATCTCATAGGAGTCATATTGATAACGAACAGAAGACTGTTTTTTCCATTTTTTGCCTTACGAACAAAGCTAAAAATACTTCTGTAATTATCATTAGCGTTAATCCACTCAAATCCAGCCCAAGAAACATCCTGCTCATACATTGCAGGATAATCTTTGTAAATTGTAAGAAGCTCTTTGAACATTCTTGATACATGTCTATGGTTAGGATTATCTAAAACATACCAGTCTAGCTCTCTAGCTTCGCTCCATTCTGTGCCCTGAGCGAAATCCTGTCCCATGAATAGAAGCTTCTTTCCAGGATGTCCCATCATAAAGGCATATCCAGCCATGAGGTTCTTATATTTATCAATCTCCAGGCCTGGCATTTTGGCTAACATAGAGCCCTTTAAATGAACAACTTCGTCATGGCTAAGAACAAGGATATATCTTTCTGCCTCGTTGTAGCTCATAGCAAAGGTCATTCTATTATGATTATCTTTTCTAAAATATGGGTCAAGCTTCATGTAATCTATGAAATCATGCATCCATCCCATATTCCACTTGTATGAAAAGTTTAGGCCGCCGTTTTCTACATCACCTGTTATCTTAGGCCATGCAGTTGATTCCTCTGCAATCATGATTGCCCCTGGATTACGTCCGCGAATCAGGGTGTTGATGTGCTTGAAGAATTCGATAGCCTCCAAGTTTTCATTTCCACCGTGCTCGTTAGGAATCCACTGGCCTGGCTTCTTTCCGTAATCTAAATATAGCATTGATGCTACAGCGTCTACTCTCAAGCCATCAATATGATATTGTTCTACCCACTGTAAAGCACTGCCTATAAGGAAATTCTTAACCTCTGGCTTACCATAGTTGAATATTTTGGTGCCCCAATCAGGGTGCTCACCTTTTCTAGGGTCTGCATACTCATATAATGCCTGACCGTCAAAATCGGCTAGGCCATGAGCATCCTTTGGAAAATGAGCTGGTACCCAATCAAGGATAACGCCAATCCCGTTTTTATGTAGATAATTGATAAGGTACATAAAATCGTCTGGTGTACCGTATCTAGAGGTTGGAGCATAGTATCCTGTAACCTGATAACCCCATGAACCATCAAATGGGTATTCTGCTATTCCCATAAGTTCAACATGAGTATAGCCCATATCAAGCACATATTCTGTTAAGCTATGAGCAAATTCTTTGTAACTGTAAAATCCGTCATTATCTGGTCTTGGATGACGTTTCCAAGAACCTGGGTGTACTTCGTATATAGCAAGTGGCTGTTCCCAAAAGTTCTTTGTAGCCTTTCTCTGCTTCATCCATGTTTGGTCTGTCCATTTGAACTTAGTGTTGTCGTAAATACGTGATGCTGTGCCTGGACGAAGCTCGGCATATGTTGCATATGGATCAGCCTTATACAGCTTTCTTCCGTCATTGGTATAGATTAGATATTTGTAAAGTTGACCTTCCTTAACGTTAGGGATGAATGTTTCAAAAACACCCTGCTCAGCTGGCTCTACTCTATGCATAAAATGACGATTCTCATCCCAATCGTTGAACTCGCCGATTACTGCAATACTGCTAGCATGTGGAGCCCAAACATCGAAGTAATATCCAGTCTCTTTGCCCTGTCTGCCTTTATGGGCGCCTAACTTTTTATAAATATCGTAATGTGTTCCCTGTCCAAACAGGTAACCATCTAAATCTGTAAAATTGCTCATACACTACTATCCCCTTTATTATTTATTTATCAAAATCCTTCTCTTTTAGGATGATATTGCCATTTTTATCATATTTTGGCTTATTGAAGAATCCACCTCTTGTAGATTTTTCGATTGCATCATCCATAATTTCTGCCACTTCCTTGATAGTTGTAATATGGTCGTATCGACCTATTAGATTTATTCTATTGTAAAGTGCAAGGATTCCCATATCGTCAATTGTGCAGCCTGCTTCTAAGGCATAAGTCTTTGCAAATGAAACAAGCTCGTCAATAGAAAATACTGGTATAACTATCTTCTCTGTAAATCTTCTAGCAAAGGAACCATCCTTCATAAGAGCCTTGTCTATGCCCTTTTTGTTATCCTCGATGATAAGGATTGTTCCTGTATTATCTGATTCCATTAAAAGAGACAATGTAACTGCTGTCTCCTTAGAGATACCGCCTGCAGATTCGATAATGAGGCAGCCTCCCTGAATCTTTGCGTAAAGTCTTTGAATATCCTTTTCGTTGAGCTTTTCGCCGGAAATCTTTCCAATACCACCCTTTGGATTTCCAGTCTTATTCTGAAGGACCTTAATAAGGCTTGTAGCCATCTGAGTCTTGCCAGAGCCCTGCTCACCAACAATAATGATGCTTCCGCCGTTGGTATTTGGGTTTGCAAGATGTTCAGCTGTGCCTAAAATAGCCTTCTTGATACTATTCTTCATTCCGCTAATTGGAAGGAAGTATGAGAAAATGCTAAGATCTGCATCATCTATATCAATAATTGCATTGTTTTCATAGATTGAAGGCTCTGGGTCCTCCTGAGGCATGATTTCTTCCACAATTGGTTCTACAATCTCAGGAATAATCTCTGGTATTACCTCTGGAATCTCTTCTGGAGCTTCTTCAACTGGTTCTTCTATTTCCTGTGGAACAACAGATGCTGCTCTTACCTCATCTAAAATATCCTGTGGGATTTCGATTGGAGGTAATTCAAAGTCATCGTATTCGTATGAATCATTGTTTTCTTCAATGACCTCAACTGGCTCTTCCTCTGGCTCCTCTAAACTAACTTCATCAACAGTTAATCTATCGATTTCCTTCTGTAAAATACTGTTTACATCGGCAATCATCTGTGATGCCTCTGTAAGATTCACATCATCCTCTTCCTTTTCTGGCTCTTCAGTGTGAAGAGTAGGTGGCAGCCAGCTTGGTGTTACGTTCTTTACTTCTTCAGCTGTGCGCATAATACCAGCTGCTGCGCCTGCGGCTGAAACTGCCGCTTCTTCCGCTGATATTACAGGGATATCGATTAATCCCTCCTGTAAGCCATCCAATGATAGCTTAGGGATTGCAAAGCCTGTATGCTCTGTTGGCTTCTCTTCAACAGGCTTTTCTTCAGCGGGTTCTTCAGCAATAGTTTCTTCCTGTTCTTCAACAGGTGGCTCTGCTGTTACTTCTACTGGTGTCTCAGTTGTGTCGGTTGTTTCAGCAGATAAATATTCCTGCTTTAATAATTCTTGAGATGTCATGCCGGCATCAAGCTTAGACATGGCGCCTTCTAATCTGTTAAGGACATTATTAGCCTCTCTAAGTGCTTTAGCTCTAGCGCTTTCAAGCTCCTTAGTTTTAGCATCTTCCATAGCGGCTTCTGCTGCGCGCTTTGTCTTTTCCCATTCAGCTAAAACGTCTTCTATTGTCATTTGGCCTTCAACCTGTTGCTCTGTTTCCTTGCTTTCATCAGCAAGCTTAAGGCTAATCTGTCCATCATATCCTTCTTCAAGGTACTGCTGGAATGTATCATTTACAGAGAATGTATCCTTTTCCTCAACCTCTGGTTCTTCATCGTCTGATACCTTTAGGTAAGGTATTTCCTCTACTAGGTTCTTGATTGTATCCATGTTTTCTGTAACTTCCCCGGCATCTGTTGCTTTCATAATCTCGTCTATACTTTTCTTTATTTCAGCCTGAAGATTAATTGTGTCGAAACGCTCTGGACCATCTGGAAGAGGTATAGCTTTCACATTAGGAACTAAGCTGCTAGAATCGGCAACTGTTTTTGGTGTGATTTCTGTGATTCCATCCTTCTTTTGACGCAAAGAACGATATTTATCCTCTTGAGACTTATCAAGAGGCTGATAAAGCATTTTAAGCTCTAATGCTCTTTCTACTACTGGTCCGTCGCCAAACCAAAGAATGATTTCGTCACATAGACTTATACATTTGTCTGCCTGATTTGTCTTATGGTAAAGATAGGCAAGCTCGTAAGCCCACTCCTCTATAAAATCGCTATCCTTAAGCTGTTCAAGGATTTTGATAAGAGTGGCAGTATCTGCTCCCTTTGCAACATTGATGTTGTATTTGAGAATGTATTTTAGACTGTCGTGAGGTGCTATTTGAACGAATTCGTTATAGTATTCCTGAGCCTCGTCTATTTCCTTGAGTTTGATAGAAATCATACATAGCTTGTATAAAATCATCCTACCTATAGGTGAGCGCTCATGAGCAAGAAGAAGTAAATCTCTGGCTTCCTCAACTTTTCCAGCGGCTTCGTATGATTCACTTCCTGCTATTAAGTCGTTGATATTATGAATTTTTCGCCAATTGATGCTGTCAGCTACGTTTAGGGCATCAGCGAATTTATTTTTTGATACGAGATTTTTCATCTCTTCGATTCTAGTACGATACTCCATTTTTTCCACAGAATTATTCTCCAAAATTACATACTTATAGTCATAAAAATTCTAACATACGTTAGTTGTAAAATCAAAAAACCAGGAGAAAAAATCCTGGTTTTTTGAAAATTATTTTTTCAATATGTTCTTATGAATTAAATGCTTCTTTAATTTCTTTTTTTCTGCCTTTGGTGGATGTTTTACTAGAGTATTGTTTTCCAAATCTATATAATCCATCAAAATATATTCAGATGTTGTAGTTGGTAAATTTCGTTTTTCTACCAAATAATCCGATAGTCGACTGATTATGTAGTAAATAATAGCAACTATAGGAACTGCCACAATCATACCGCCTATTCCGAAGAAGCCAGCACCTACAACTACTGCAAATACTACCCAGAATGATGAGATTCCTGTTGAATCTCCAAGAATCTTTGGACCAATCAGGTTTCCATCAATCTGCTGTAGGATGAGGATAAATATCAAGAAATATATACCCTTCATTGGTTCTGTTAAGAAAATAATTATTACAGTTGGAACTGCTCCGATATATGGGCCGAAAACTGGAATAATATTTGTTACGCCAACTATAACTGAAACAAGCACTGGATATGGCATTGTCATCATCAAACATACTATGTAGCATATTGCTCCAATGATAATGGAGTCAATTATTTTTCCAATAATAAATCCGTAAAAGATTTCGCCTGATTTTCTGCTAATTTCTAGGATTATGTTTGAATATTTAGGTTTGAATATACCGCATACAAGCTTCTTCGCCTGGGCCTTAAATGTTTCTTTTGATATCAAAACATATACGGATACAAACATACCAATGATGATATTAACGAAAAATTTGCCTACTGACAAAACGCTACTTGTAACCATGGACATCATATCCGACTGGTCGTAGTCGATATATCGGTCAGCAAAATCAAGTCCTTGATTGACTATGTCACCGATTTTATTGTCTTTTGCCTTCATGAGGACATCTTCGTAATGTCCCTTTGTGATTACATTACACCAATCTAGAACCCCTGCTATTTGTTCTTCGATATGATTTGCCAGGTATATAATTGTGTTTATCAGATTTGGCACAATTGAACCTATAATAAAGGCCACTAATCCTACAAACACAATTAGCGCGAGGATTGATGATAAGGTTCTATTTCCTTTATTTGCCACTTCCTCAGATTTGCAAAATCTTAAAAACAGCCTTTTCAGTCTTTTTTCGATAAATCCCATTATAGGGTTCATCAAAAATGCCATTATAAAACCTATTAAAATTGGCTGAATGACCGTAATAACATGATTTAATGCCGCAGATACACTTCTGCCATTTCTAAGCAAAAAGTAAAACATAATAACTACACAGGCTGCTATAACATAGCCCCAAAGTTTTCTTCTAAAGGCTTTTTGCTCCATTTTTTCGGTTTCTTCTGGCATATTCTCCTCCTTGGGATTATCTTCTGTTGTAGTTAATCAGACATCCCTTTAGTATAATCTCTCGCTCGTCATCTGTAAGCTCTCCAAGGGTCATGGTAAATTCCTGTAACCCTTCTTCTCTTACAACATACGCCTTTATTGTGTCAGCCTTGTTAACAACTGCGTCCTTAATTCCAGGAATAAATAAATAATCCAGGTTTTTGAAAGGAAGTTCTCCCTCAGGAATAACAAATGGGAGCATTCCCCAATTTATAAGGTTTGAACGATATCTCTTGGTTGCATATTCGTTAGCAATATTTGCCCAACCGCCTAATACCTTTTGGCATGATGCTGCCTGCTCTCTTGCAGAGCCATCTCCTGGCTTTACTGCAAAGATTGTGCTTCCAACACCAAAATTATCATGGTTTACATCTGGATATGTTTCCTTTACCTTATGAACAATCTTCTTAAGCTCAGGTACAGCATCACCTGCACATTCTCCTGCCTCTAAGGCTTTTTGAGCTTTCTGAATATTCTTTGCACGGCCTACATATTCAGGGTCCTTACGAGATAATGTAAATTCTGCAAGGCCAAGTGGGTTAGAACGATATGATGATGTTTCCCCTGATGGGATTAACTCATCTGTTGTTGTTACTGGATCGTGAATTTCAGATACTACCTGAAGGAATAAATTCTCTGGTAGTGGACTCATCTTAGGCCAATCCTTGATGTTTGGACCAAAATGAATCTCTGTATCAGGCTCTGCAACTCCCTTAGAATCAAATACACGGTTTGCATAGATTCTGCCATCGAAATGATATTTAGGTTTGCTGAAATCAACGTCAATGTCTGTTGCTGCTGTAAGATAGCCCTTATTTGCTGCTGTTGCTGCAATAGAACGAGCATCCATAAGTGCAACTGATGCAATCTGGCCATTCTGAAGCTTAGAACCCTCTCTGTTAGGGAAGTTTCTAGTAGAATGACGGATTGAAAAGCCATTGTTTGATGGTGTGTCTCCAGCACCAAAGCATGGGCCACAGAATGCAGTTTTAACGATGGCACCTGTCTCCATAAGGTCTGCTACAGCGCCATTTTTAACTAATTCCATGTATATAGGTGTAGATGCTGGGTAAACTGATAATGTAAATTCGTCTGGGCCGATGCTTGAGCCTCTTAAAATATCTGCAGCGTCACAGATATTCTCAAATCCACCGCCTGCGCAGCCTGCAATAATACCCTGATCTACATATAATTTGCCGTTTCTTACTTTATCCTTTAATGAGAATTCAACCTGTCCATCAAGAGAAACCTTTGCTCTCTTTTCACAATCATCAAGGATATCCATAAGATTCGCGTTTAATTCTTCGATTGTATATGTATTGCTTGGGTGGAATGGCATAGCAATCATAGGCTTGATTTCATCAAGATTGATTTCAATCATTCCATCGTAATATGCTACTTCACCTGGCTCTAACTTTTTGTATTCTTCCTTGCGGCCGTGAATCTCGTAGAATTCTTCAGTCTTGTTATCTGTTGTCCAAATTGAGCTTAGACATGTTGTTTCTGTAGTCATTACATCTACGCCAATTCTGAAATCCATAGATAGATTAGCTACACCTGGTCCAACAAATTCCATGACCTTATTCTTAACATAGCCTTTATCAAATACTTCGCCGATAATAGCAAGGGCAACGTCCTGAGGACCTACGCCCTTTCTTGGTGTGCCAGTCATATAAACTGCGATAACGCCTGGCATACTGATATCATAGGTCTGATTCAAAAGCTGCTTAACAAGCTCTGGTCCACCTTCTCCCATGGCCATAGTACCAAGGGCACCATATCTTGTATGGGAATCAGAACCAAGAAGCATCTTGCCTGAGCCAGCCATCATTTCACGTGCGAACTGATGAATGACAGCCTGATGTGGTGGTACATAAATTCCACCGTATTTCTTTGCACATGTAAGTCCAAACATGTGGTCATCTTCGTTAATTGTTCCACCAACTGCGCATAATGAGTTATGGCAATTAGTTAGACAGTATGGAATAGGGAATTTTTCAAGGCCTGAAGCCCTTGCGGTCTGAATAATACCTACGTATGTGATATCGTGACTAATCAACTTATCAAACTTAATCTGTAGGTGATCCATGTTACCGGAAACATTGTGATTAGCTAAAATACCATACGCCATCGTTTCCTTGTGTGCCAAATCTTTAGTTACATCTTTTCCTGTTGTAGCCTTAATTCGTGTGATTGCCTCTGGGCCATCCTCCACAATCTGACTACCGCCTACTAGGTACACTCCATTGTTGTAAAGCTTCATCCTTTATTCTCCTTTTAGTGTTTTAATCCAAAAAGTCCTGATAGACCTTTTTTTGCCGCCTTCTTTCCTTCTGAAGATTCCTCTTCCTCCTGCCATTTAATGTATTCAGCATCTAAGTCCTCTGAGGAGATAGTGCTTTCTTCATTTATTCCATCTGCTGGCTGTTCCAAATCATCATCAATTGCTATACCAGCCTTTGCAAAATAATCTTTGTCAATTCGGATTTCTGGTGCTGCATATTTAGGTGCATCATCAAATTCCTCTGTAGTTCCTTCTGCTTTTTCCTTACGGATTCGCATGTTTTCTTCGTCAATTAAGCGTAAATACTTCTGTGTATCTATCAAATCATTAAGATGACTCTTTAGCTCTAGCTGATTTGTTTTTACTAGCTTTGTCTCTTCTTTTATCTTTTTAGTAGCTTCTTCGTATATCTTTGTGATAGAATCCTGGGACTCTTTAATAATATCCTGTATTGAATCCAACGCATTATCAGTGTACATGAGGGATGCCGCATAGATATCCTCAGCCTTTCTTGTGGCCTCAAATACAATATCATCACCCTGCTTTTGCATCTCACGATTTGCCTTGTCACGGCTTTTAACTGTGAGTTCGTGTTCCTCCATCATGTCATACATGCACTCATTTAATTCTTTTAAAAGGTCCATCATGGCATTTTTGTCCACGATAACATTTTTCGCACTACCTTCATAAGGCTGAGCCTTAGAAAATAATACATGCATATCTCTCAATACTCGTTCTGTTCTGTCTTGTGCTCCCATACTCTAATCCCTTTTTATTTATATATAAAAATACCGAGCTACACTTAGATATCATTTGGTAGCCGCTCTGTGGGACTCCCTCCAGGCGACCCCGCGTCAGATGAACGGTCCTACTTAGTGCTGCTGCATTCCTGCCCTGACACGATTCGTAGGTGTCCATTACGCAGGACCCAAAGATCAGCATCCTACAAAGCGACCGCCAAATGATATCATATATTGCTCGGAGTCCTTATTTTATGATAACAAGGACTCCTTTGTCAATAAGCTACTGTTATTACATTACTTGATTTTTCTGTTCTCTCAGCTCTTCGAAAAACTTTGTCATCATTTCTTTACATCTGTCTTCCATAATTCCTCGTTCAACCTCGCATTGATGATTGAACTGTTGCATCTGAAGAATATTGATGATAGAGCCTGCGCATCCAGCCTTTGGATTCATTGCTCCTACAACAACCTTTGGAATTCTCGCTTGAACAATGGCACCTGCACACATTTGACATGGCTCAAGTGTTACATATAGTGTGCAATCCTCTAATCTCCAGTCACCTGTTTTCTTGCATGCCTCTGAAATGGCTGCGATTTCTGCATGTGCTAATACGCTTTTATCAGTATTTCTACGATTATAACCTCTTGCGATGATTTTATCATCCTGAACAATTACACAACCAATAGGTACTTCATTTATATCATAAGCGCGTTTTGCTTCTTTTAAGGCCTGCTCCATGTATTTCTCATAAATCTTGAGATTGCGCTTTTCTTCTTTTTCGATAAGCTTTGCTTCTCGTTTCTCTTGGCGCTCCTCTTTGGATAACATAGATTTTCACCTCCTACTTTGCTATACTTTTATATGGAAATATGTATTATCCCCTTTTTTTTGCTATTTTATTTATATCACTTTTACATACAAAAGGAAAGAAAGGCTTATGCTTGTACTAGGTTTACAGAAAACAACTCTATTAGATTATCCTGGTAAGGTAGCCTCCACGATTTTTACAGGAGGATGTAACTTTAGATGCCCTTTTTGTCACAATAAAGACCTTGTTTTTCCGCCAGCCGATGCTTTTTCTTATAGCGAAGAAGAGCTCTTCGAGCATTTCATCGCCAAGAAAAAGGTACTAGACGGTGTTTGCATTACTGGGGGCGAGCCTACTTTACATAAGGATTTGCCTGAATTTATCAAGCAAATTAAAGACTTAGGATTATTAGTAAAGCTAGATTCAAACGGAACTAATCCTCAGATGCTTGAATATCTTATTAAAAACAAGCTTGTTGACTATATCGCAATGGATATAAAAAACTGCAAGCCAAAATACAATGATATTGCCTGCATGGCCAATTTTGATATAACTCCTATAGCAGATTCTGTGAACCTACTAAAAGAGGGCATGGTTTCTTATGAATTTCGCACTACAATCATGAAAGAATGCCACACAAAAGAAGACATGCTTTCAATAGCTAGGTGGCTGGAGGGTGCCAGTGCCTATTATCTTCAAAGCTATAAAGAAAGTGAGCAAGTTATTAATCCTATTTTTTCAAGTCACAGCCTTGAGACATTAAAGGAATTTGTTGATATCATTAAGCCATACATCCCTAACACAAATATTAGAGGTGTTGATTAAATTCTATGTAAATTAGGGGGATTATGATGAAATTCGAAATTCAAACAGATCGACTAGTATTAAAAATTCTTGGACCTGAAGCTGCCCATATGGTGCTAAGCTTTTACCAGCGAAATCGAGATATCTTTGAAAAATATGAGCCTGTGATAGGAGATGACTTCTATACATTGTCTCATCAAAAGAAAATTTTGGATTTTGAGCACAAAAACATTCTTAAGCTTGTTATGGTTCGATACTGGATATTTGATAAAAATAATCCAACCGAAATCATTGGTACTGTAAGCTACAGAAATATCGTTCGCCCAATCTACGAAAGCTGTACAATCGGTTACAAAATGGATAGAAATCATATGAATATGGGCTACTGTAGCGAAGCAATACGAGCCACCATACCTGTTATAGCAGGAGAGTTAGGCATTCATCGTTTTGAGGCTTTAATTTTACCAGACAACAATCCATCTATTCATATGGTTGAAAAACTTGGCTTCAAATACGAAGGCATTCTCCATGATAAAATTATAATCAACGGAGAACGCCTCGATCATTGCATGTATGCTTATTTAGCTGATAACTAATTATTTAATGATTTTACTGCCGTGTGGCTCTAATTCTACATCATAGTGTTCACCACGATAGTCAAAGCTTAAATTCTTCTTATCAGCTGTATTATTTAATGCTACTATAACGTATTCATCATTATAGACTCTGGCAAAAACTAAGGTTTCATTTCTTACCTGAACCTCATCATAGAATCCCATCTTTAGAGGATTCGATGTTTTTCTTATTTCAGAAAGAGTTTTGATATGGTCAACTAAATCTGGATTTTCCATTTTATTAACATCAATCTCTGGTCTTAAAGCATAATCACCATCTCCAGAATTTTTATTTCCCTCAATGGCAAACTCACTTCCGTAATAAATTGATGGGATTCCTGGCATTGTGAATAGAAGAGTGTAGGTTGGATAAATATTTTCCTTGTCGTTTAACAATGTTGCAATCCTATTTACATCATGATTATCAACAAAGTTATATAAATATTTTCCACTGTAAATGCCACCTTGGCCCCATTGACGCTTCATTGCGTAATTTATTTCAAAGTAATTATGGTCGTTGTGACTTGAATAAATCCCCTTCCAGCACTCGTAATTAGTAACTGCATCAAGCATTTCATCATTCACATAGATATTGTAATCTCCATGGATTATTTCGCCCATGAGCCAGAAGGTTGATTTTTTCTGCTCAGTGTATGCTTTAAGTCGTTTGAAAAAGCCTCTTTCAATGCAATCTGCCGCATCCAGGCGAAGACCATCTATATCAAATTCATCTATCCACATTCCTACAGCATCTAATAT
Organism: uncultured Pseudobutyrivibrio sp.; assembly: GCA_902775195.1. GTDB lineage: Bacteria > Bacillota > Clostridia > Lachnospirales > Lachnospiraceae > Pseudobutyrivibrio. The sequence goes on along the minus strand of CACYLQ010000010.1, from coordinate 11,683 downwards.
GTGGTTATCCACAGCTTCACACCAATGATTAACTTTTACCAACTCTTCAGCGTTGGCCCAGCATTCATAGGACAATCCATCATTATGCCAATTGTTTCCACCGAAATTTAATCCTGCAATCCAATCCTTATAGGGTGAATTTTCACGGTTCTTTAAAACATCCATGAAAGCTATATGACCACGGCCTACATGGTTGAATACACCATCACACACAACCTTTATATCATTGTCATGACAGGCTTTTACCACCTTTTTAAAATCATCATTATCACCAAGGCGGCTATCTATTTTGTAGTAATCTACAGTGTCATAACCATGGGTGCTTGACTCCATAATAGGCCCCAAATATAGCGCATTTACGCCTATTTTCTTTAGGTGAGGTATCATATCTATAAGCTTGAGTATTCTATGGCCTTTGGTTTTTTCTCCCTGATTTTCCCTTGGACAGCCAAATGCACCAAGCGGATAGATGTGATAGAAAACTGATTCTTTAACCCATTCAATGTCTCGCATAAAAACCTCCAATCCCTTATATAACAAAAAGGCAGGTTACCCTGCCTTTATTTTAAATGAGAATACCAGAATTTTCCTTACTGTTCTCAATTTTTTCATTAATTAATTTAAATGGATAGTATAAAGCTACTCCCACAACTATTGCTATTAATCCGTAAATTACTAGTGTTAGCATACAATTTCTGTATGTATCCTGATAGAATCCAGCTATACATTCTCTTAATGCATTCATTGAATACTTAAATGGCATGAATTTATAAAGTATCTGGAATACTTTTGGTAAAACCTCTATAGGGAAGGTTCCACCTGCGCCAGCTACCTGGATAACCATAAGTATTACTGATAATGCCTCACCTATATTTCCAAAGGAATAGGTGAAAGAGTATAAGAGTAGTGAATATATCAGTGATGTCCATGCACAGGCCAACCAGAAGTAAAATGGATGCTCACACTGAATTCCAACAAACAAGAATGCACCCATTACAGTGATAATTGTCTGAATTTGGCCGATGACAAAAGTTACAAAATATCTACCGAAGAAACACTGCCAGTTCTTTAAATTTCTCATACCAGTAGTATCCTTTACCGGTGTTTTCAGGATAGTAGACATAATAAGTGCACCTACCCAAATTGAAAGAACGATATAGAATGGGGCAGTCATTGAACCATTATTATCTACTGGATAAATATATTCATCCGATACTTCAACTGGACTACTGATAAAATCAGATAGCAAATCAGGGTCTGTTTGTAGGAGAGTAACAAACTTCTGATATGCCTCATTGTCTCCAACACCCTTAATATCTGCAATAAGAGCAGAAAGCTGACGCTCCATGTCGACTGCCTCGTTGCGGGATTTCACTAAAGAATCCTTAGACTGGTCAACAATTGTTGAATAGCTATCCAGACTATCGACTACAAGATCAATACTGGTTGCGTTGTAATTTAATAGCTTTTCAATCTCTGCAACTGATTTTGCCGCTGAGTTCATGGCATTTTGTCCTAATGGTGCAACTGTGTTGAAATAATTATCTCTAACAGTTTTTGTTCCATTAATACAAATTACAACATCATTAATAAGCTTTGTTTTAGCGTTGTTGAAGACCTCTTCACCCTGACCTGAGGCTTGTTGAAGAATTCTAACATCCTCATTAATGTCCTTAATCTTTATATCCAGATTATCTGCTAAATTGTGAATAGAATTGTTAATATCTTCATTTGGCAGGTTTACATTAGAAATCATGTAGTAATATGTACCAACTGTATCCTTTGTACCCCATTTAGCAGTAAAATCATTTACTGTTTTTGCCAAATCATCTATTGAACCTGGATTTTGTATGGTTACGCCATTAGCCTTATCGCCAATGACCTTCATTACGCTATCTACTGTGTTAAGAGTTGAATCTGCTTCTTTTAGCTTTTCATTGGCTAAATTTGTAGCCTTTTGAAGATCCTGTTTTCCTAAAGCCGCTTCCTTTTGGGCATTATCTGCCATTTGCTCAGCAAGCTTTGTAATAGAATTGGCACTATCTGTTATAGCACCACCAGCTTCTGAAATACTTTCAGTTGAATCCATCAGTGCAATATATGAATCCAGAATAGCAATAATACCATTTAAATCAGAGTCTAATCTTTCAAGCTTAGCAATTCCCTGTCCAGTAATATCGCCTTCTTCATCAAGAGTTGCAACGTATTCTCCACCCTTAAGTAATGCCTCGGCTACTGTTCCTACAAAGGCATGGTCTACCTCTCGTTCGATTGTTGTCTTTACCTTGGATGTAATCTTTGGTGCAATAGCATTTTTCTTTTCGTTTTCATAGTAGGTAATAACGGGATTTTCTATATCACCACTAAGAAAGCTTATCATATTATCGCTAAACTTTTCATCGATTACAAGGGCAGCGTAGTAATCACCAGAATAAACTCCTGCAACCGCATCTTGAGCTGTATCAGTAAATACCCAACCAATTGTAGTGTTTTCCTTCAGGTGGCTGATGATTATATCACCCACATTTAATTCTATATTGCCTATTACAATACCCTGATCTGAAGATGCTACGGCAACCTGAAGATTTGTAGTTGCGCTAGCCCCATAAGGGTCCCAGTTGGAAAGAATATTAAACCATGCATACAATGATGGAATAACTGTTAAGCCTATAATTACCACCATTGCAACTACATTAGTTGATAATCTCTTAATATCTGAGGCAATTATTTTTATGATATTTTTCATTTCTTAAGCTTGCCTCCCATAGTACGTATATCAGTTTTTATTTCCTTTTTAAGTCCTTTACTGAAATCCTTGATGTCTTTTTCAACTTCTTTACGGGCATTATTGATTTCAGTCATACCCTGAACAACTTCATTTCCAATTAATGCCTGTGCTTCAGCTTCTTTTTCCATGATTCCTAGTTCCTGAAGCTGTTCCTGAAGCTTGAAATCCATGTATTCAATATATAAAAGATAAAATGCTATTCCGAACAGTGAAACTATCCATAAAACTAAAAAGACTAGCTTAGAGCGGTCGGATACAAAGCTTATTACCAAGAAAACCAGTGGTAATAAAATATTAACCTTCAATCCAACTTTTATTTTCTTTTGGTTTTTCAGATGTACCTGTTGCTGCAATTCTAAGAATTTCTCGTAAACTATTTCCTTTTCTTTGCCCATATCACGGTCTCCTACATCATCTCAGTATCTTCCATTCTTTCTTCCATGTAGTGATTAATTGGTTCAAATGGAATTCTTATGAGAAGTCCTATTACTAGTGAAACGCCCATAAATACTACAAGTGTGCCTAAATATTTAAGGTAATCAAGCTTATACATTCCACATAAGCATTCTCTAATAGCATTGATTGCATAAGGGAATGGGAAGAAGATATATACCTTTTTAAAGAATTCTGGAAGTAACTCAATTGGATAGGTTCCAGAGCTTCCTGCTATCTGAATAACAACTAAAACTACAGCTAATGCCTTTCCTGCATCTCCCCATGTTACTACAAGTGAATAAATCAAAATTGTAAATGTAGTAGCAATAAATGAGCCAGCTAAGAAGAATAATCCGGGATGAACACACTGTACATGTAAGAAGTAAATATCTCCTGCGACAATGATTATTGATTGAAACTGTCCTAATACCCAGTAAAGAACATATCTACCAAAATATAACTGTCTCTCGGACGCATTTGGATATTTAGATTTATCTGGCTTAACCTTAATTATGGCTGTAAGAATTAATGCGCCAACCCAAAATGCTAATGTTGAATAAAATGGTGCGACAGCAGAGCCATAATTTTCGATTGGGTAAACAGCCTCTGTAACAACATTTACTGGTGTTGAGAAGAACTTACCATAAACCTCAGGGTCTCCTGATAATGCATTTAGAAGGACCTGCAATTTATCGTTTTCGCTGGCTTTTTCTACCTTGTTGATTACCTCTATTAATCTACCATTTACATAAACAACAGCTTCATTTGTCTTTTGAATACTTGTATTTGCGCAATCTACACTGGTATCTATAGCATTAAACATTACAACTAGGTTGCCAAAGGTATCACTCAATGTATTTAGAAGGGTATTAGTATCACCAAGCATACCTGATAATGAGCCTAAGCCACTATTAATTCTATTTTTTAAATCACCAGTAACTATACCTTCAACCTTAAGTGCGTTTCCTTTTGCTCCGGCGATTTCTTGATTAATTAAATCTTCACCCTGATTAACAATTGCGCCTACATCTATCTGCTCAATCATTTCCTTCTTCTTTTGAGCTTCAGCAGCCTTGTCTTCGCTATTTGCAATAGACTGGTCAATGTTTTCCAAGTCTGTTATTACCTTGTCCAAATCCTTGGTGTCACGACCAAAAACCTGAGCAAAGGCTTGTATCTGCTTAAGTGGTGGAAGAGCAGTGTTCTTTATTTCATCGATTTTCTCCTGGCCTATTTCATCTGACAGGTTGTAAATCAAAATTTCAATTTCAGAAGCTGTAATTGCGGCCTGCTTTAATGCATTTGCCTGTTCCTCTATACTGTTTGCTGCGGCTGCAACATCTAAGTAATTATTCATTTGGCCTACCTTGGCATTAATTATGTCAAAGACGTCCCGAACATCCTTAGAATAGCTATTAACTGTAACATTAACCTGATTTGTTACGGCCTGGGAATTATTAACTGCGTCAGCACTTATCTTAGCCTGATTTTCAAGGTTTATAGCATCCTGCTTAGCTACAGCCAATGCAGCCTGAAGCTTCGCATCATTTTCAAGAATTGTTGTAAAAGCGTTCTGATATGTTGTTAAATCAGCACTGAGAGATTTGAGCTTTTGGGTTATTTTCTCAACGCCTCCTTGCTCCTGTAATTCCTCAGAGAAATTAGAAGCGCTAGAAAAGACCTCGCTAACAACTACCTCTGTAAAAGCTACATTGATATTGTTTTGAAGGCTCTGTACCACAGTATCTGATATTTTAGTTGCAACTGGATTTTTCTTTTGATTCTCATAGAAATGTAAGATAGGGCGGTCTACCTCTTCTGTAAGAACGTTGTACATGTTGTATGTAAAATCTTCATCTATTACAACTGCAGCATAGTATTCACCGCTATAAACTCCGTCAGTTGCTTCCTTCGCTGAATCTACAAACTGCCAGTCAACAGCTGTATTTTCATGAAGATTTTCTATAATGGTATCACCCTGATTGTGATATTCACCATCTTCATCTGTGAATCCCTTATCCAAAGATACTGCCGCAAATTTCAATGCGCCTGTATTTCCATAAGGATCCCAGTTGGAATAAATGTTAAACCAGGCATATAACGCTGGCAAAAAGCATATTCCAATTACAATTACTAATGCAAAGAAATTCTTTGCTAATCCGACAACATCATCAACAAAAATCTTTTTAACAGTTTTCATTAAAATCTTCCCTTATTCATTATCATCTGCATTGCAGATTTTTATTGCATTTCTACTTTTTTGCTTAACCTCATATAACATATTGTCAGCCTTTTGAAGATATGCAAACATGGTATCCCCTTTAACTGGCAGGCCATAACATATTCCCTGAGAAATGGTAACTCTATCGTCCGTTAACGAAAATTTATGTTCTACCTTGGCATTATAGATTGAATCTCTTAATTCATTAGCCTTGGCTTCTACCATCTCACGAGATAAGCCCTCGTAAATAACAACAAATTCATCGCCACCGTATCTTGCCGCAAATACACTGCCTTCGCTAGCAAGTTTCTGCAGCATACTTGCAATGAATTTAATGCAATCATCACCAGCCTGATGGCCGTAATTATCATTAAACTGCTTGAAGAAATCTATATCCAATATTTCTACAGCAATACTTGTCTTTGCGGCCAGTGCCTTTTTAAAAGCATCCTCACTATATTCATTAAGCTTCAGTCTATTATACATTCCTGTTAGTGGGTCTGTCTCTGAACGTTTTTGCAAGAATGTATTCTTTTCCTCTACTTTTCGGTTGATTTGTGTAAGCTCCATATACGAATTACGCATAACGACCATGTTACTTACCATCAATCGATTTTCTCGTTCCATAAATTCTGACAGCTCAAAGTACAAAACAGATGAGATTTTGTATTCCTCTATCTGTTTTACCTTACGGTAATATCTTATTTTCAATGTCAAAAGCTTACGTTCGAGATTTTTTATTGAAGTATGCTTTGTCAAATCATCCAGTATTGTGTATGCATTGAAAAAGTCATCATACTTTTCTATAGATAAAAGCATGTGGAGATAGTCATAGAAATCGTCGAATACATCCAATATAGGCATACTGGTACTGGCATTTTTGTTTACCATATCAATCCAATAATCCCTGGCTTCATTCTCCCCTATAGCCCTATGGACTCTGGCAAAGAAACAATAAATTACAATCTTATCCATTTCCTGCAGAAATGGCATGCAATCTAATCTTAATCTCTTTTCCACCTCAAGGAAGTTTTCCTGCATATCCAACTTAAGATAGGCTCTACCCATTCCAAGTAGGATAGCAGTCATGCTTTCTATATAATGTTCAATATCTTTGTGCTCCTGCAAATAACGATGAGCAATCTCTGTATGTGAAATTGATTTTTGATATTCCTCGATATTTAGATATAAAGAGCCTAGATTCATGTGAATCATCCACTCTATATCTGGAAGTGAATAGTCCTCACATATACTGATAGCTTTGATGTAGTAATCAAGAGCAAATGGAGCATTGCCACGGTTTAGAGAAACTATGCCAAGCATATTGTTAGCCATTGCAACATATCCCCATTCCTTTACATGCTCCATCGGTCCCATACAAGAAAGCATATGAGAATAAAAATTAGAGGCATCATTTAATAGATAATAAGTTTCACCCTTAGAAAAATAAGCATAACCAATGAGAGCATCATCCTTCATGCTCTTTCCAATTTCCAGGAGCTTATCACATGCTTTGATTACCGCTCCTGGATCTTTTCCCCTATTTTTTTGAATGTCTCCAATCAATAATTGAATTTCTCTGTTATATCCTAGAACATTCATTAATCATAAACTCCCACGTACCTTCTAATACTCTTTTAAAATATTTGTTAAGGCTGCAAAATCCTCTAAAGATAATGCTTCTCCCCTGACAGTTGGACTAAAACCTGCCTTTTCGATAGCCTCAGCTATTTGTTCCTTTGAAAAATGTAATCCGTTGCTTAATCCATTTTGAAGAGTCTTTCTTCTTTGATTGAAGGATGCTCTAATAATCTGGAATAGTAGCTTTTCATCACATTTAACTGGTGGATTATTATGGCACTTAAGTGTAATTACCGTACTAGTAACCTTTGGCTGTGGCATAAAACAGCTTGGTGGTGCATCACAAACAATCTGTGGATTTGAATAGTACTGAACTGCAAGTGAGAGAGCACCGTACTCCTTTGAGCCTGGGCCTTCCTGCATTCTGTCAGCCACTTCCTTTTGGATCATAATAGTGATTGATTCAAGTGGAACATGACTTTCAAATAATCCCATAATAATTGGTGTTGTAATGTAATAAGGCAAATTAGCAACAACCTTTATTGGCTTTCCGCCATTTTTTTCTTCAGCTAACTTCTTAATATCAACCTTTAAGATATCCTGATTGATTACTGACCAGTTCTTATATGATGAGAGAGTATCATCCAAAATTGGAATCAGTGTTTTATCGATTTCTACAGCAACAACTTCCCTTGCTTCCTCGCAAAGGCGCTGTGTCATTGTTCCTATTCCAGGACCTATTTCTAAAACAAAATCATCTTTAGTAATACCTGCTGCGCCGATAATATTATCAAGGATATTTCCATCGATTAAGAAGTTTTGTCCATATTTCTTTTGAAATGAGAATCCATGAGCCTCTAAAACAGCTCTTGTATAGGTTGGATTGCTTAAATATGCCATTTTATATTCCTTATCTATTTGCTTTTTTATATATGTTTAACGCGTTTTGGTAGGTAACCTTTTCTACCTCCTCAACGCTGATATTCTTTATTTCTGCTATTTTTTCAGCCACGTGACTTAAAAAGATAGAAGAGTTACGTTCACCTCTGTGAGGTACAGGCGCCATGTATGGACAATCTGTCTCAAGAACAATGCTTTCAAGTGGAATAGCTTCAACTGTTTCCACCAGCTTTTTAGCATTTTTGAAGGTGACAACACCTCCTACGCCTATATACCAGCCCATCTTTACATATTCCATTGCAATTTCTTTAGAATATGAATAACAATGGACAATACCTTTTACATGACTATTATTATACAGCCTAATTGTGTTTAAAGTGTCTTCTGCCGCGTCTCTCGAATGGATGATAACAGGCATTTCTAATTCCTTTGCCAAATCCATTTGTTTATTAAACCATATACGCTGCTTTTTGCGCTGTTCTTCTTCCTTAACCCAATAGTAATCCAAGCCTATTTCACCAATAGCTACCACCTTTTCATGGCTGGCATTTTGGCGAAGATATTCCATTACATCATCGTTTATTTCATCGATTTCCTCTGGATGAATTCCTATTGCTGCATAAACATCATCGTACTTTTCTGCTAAGGCTATACTTTCCTTACAACCTTTGAAAGTAGCTCCGACATTTACGACTTTTCCTATATTGTTTTCTCTTAATAAATGAGAAAGAAGTTCGACTCTATCAGCGTCGAACTTCTCATCATCATAATGAGCATGAGTCTCAAAAATCATACTAGCAAATCTCCGCACCTGATGGCATTGGCTTTTCAGGTGTCATAAGTGATAAATTACCTTCTGCGTCCTCTGCGCAAAGAAGCATTCCTTCTGATAATACGCCTGCAAGCTTAGCTGGCTTAAGGTTAACAAGAACCATTACCTTCTTGCCAACCATCTCCTCAGGAGAGTAGTGCTTGATGATACCAGATACAATCTGCTTTGTCTGAGAACCTATCTTAACCTGTGAGCAAAGTAGCTTCTTAGAACCCTTTACTGCCTCACATGAAACTACCTTACCAACCTGGAACTGAAGCTTCATGAAATCATCAAATGTAATCTCTGGCTTAGCCTCGATATCGATACCTTCCTCATCATCCTCGTCAGCAGCTTCTGGCTGTGCTGGGTGAAGCTCTGCAACCTTTGCCATAACCTCATCGAGGTCAAGACGAGCGAAGAGAATCTCTGGTTTTTCAGTAACCTTTCCACCATTTGTATAATGACCAAATGTAGAAAGCTCATCATAAGCGATTTCCTTAGCTCCAAGCTGTGCTAATACCTTTTCTGATGTCTCAGGCATGAAAGACTTGAGAAGAGTAGCACCGATTGAGATACCCTCTACTAAGTTGTAAAGAACAGTTGCAAGTCTATCCTGTTTAGCTTCATCCTTTGCAAGTGCCCAAGGCATTGTCTCATCGATGTACTTATTACATCTCTTGAATAAGTTAAATACCTCTGTGATTGCATCAGCTACACGTAAATCTGCCATCTTTTTCTCAACAGCAGCAACAGTAGAAGTACATACAGCCTTAAGATCTGCATCTACATCCTCAGCAACACCCTTGTCCTCAACAACGCCACCGAAGTACTTGTTGCTCATAGAAACTGTTCTGTTAACAAGGTTACCAAGTGTATTTGCAAGATCAGAGTTAACACGCTCAACCATAAGTGGCCATGAAATAGCACCATCATTTTCGAATGGCATTTCATGTAATACGAAATATCTAACAGCATCTACACCGAAGAAGTCAACGAGTTCATCAGCATAGATAACATTTCCCTTTGACTTTGACATCTTGTCATCGCCACCATCTGCAGACTTAGTAAGAAGCCATGGATGACCAAATACCTGCTTTGGAAGTGGAAGATCAAGTGCCATTAAGAAAATTGGCCAATAAATTGTATGGAAACGAATGATATCCTTTCCAATAAGGTGAAGGTCTGCTGGCCAAAGTGCTTTAAACTGGTCTGAAGACTCACCATCGCATTCATAACCAATACCAGTAATATAGTTTGTAAGGGCATCAAGCCATACATATACAACGTGCTTTGGATCAAAATCTACTGGAATCCCCCAAGTAAATGATGTACGTGATACACAAAGATCCTGAAGTCCTGGAAGAAGGAAGTTATTCATCATTTCGTTCTTACGTGATACAGGCTGAATAAATTCAGGATGTGTGTTAATGTAATCGATAAGCTTATCAGCGTATTTACTCATCTTGAAGAAGTATGCTTCTTCCTTAGCTGGCTGAACCTCACGACCACAGTCTGGGCACTTACCATCTACAAGCTGTGACTCTGTCCAGAATGACTCACATGGAGTACAGTAAAGTCCTTCGTATGAGCTCTTATAGATATCACCCTTATCATAAAGCTTTTTGAAAATCTTCTTAACCTGCTTCTCATGATCTTCATCTGTTGTACGGATGAATTTATCATAAGATGTGTTCATTAAATCCCAGATATTTCTAACCTGACCCGAAACATTATCAACAAATTCCTTTGGTGTAATGCCTGCTTCAGCGGCCTTAAGCTCTATTTTCTGACCATGTTCATCTGTACCTGTCTGGAAGAATACATCATATCCCTCTTGACGACGAAAACGTGCGATTGCATCTGCAAGAACGATTTCATAAGTATTTCCAATATGTGGCTTACCTGATGTGTAAGCGATTGCTGTAGTAATGTAATAATTGCCTTTGTTACCCATTTTTAACTCCTACTCTTCAAAAATATCATCTATTTTCTCTCCACAAGCACTGCAGTACCTAGAGCCATTCTTAACTAATGCACCGCACTTAGGACAAGCCTTTCCCCCTTTAAGTGCCATAATGTCATTGTTAATTTCTTGCAGACGAAGCTCGCAAGCCTTGATTTCTTTTATTTCTTCACGGTCCTCGTCTTTTTGCTCTTCGTAATACTTTCTTCCAAGCTTTTCAAATAGTTTGGTAAGTTCGTTTTCTTTGACCTTTTTATCGTACTGAAGCTTGGTCATATCACCAGCATTCTGTGCCATTTTTCCAAGGTCTTTCGTTGTATTTGCAATGCTATCTGAAAGTTCATCTAAAAGTCCCATAAATATCTACCTCCCTTTAGCCGAAAAATCCCCTCTAAACCTTTTGATTTTAACACAATAATAGCTTTTTTACCACTTTTTCCACAAAGAGGTTTCGTTTTCCACAATTATAATTACCTGATATATTGAAAGATTTTATACTCCATCTCTTAGTATGATATATCCTAAATAAACAGCATATAGTAAAAGCATGATAATACCGTTTGCTCTATTAAGATTTTTCTTTTTTAGGCACATAGCCCAAACAATTGCTGAAAAACCTACAAGAATAAGGGTATCAATAGCATTAACTGTAAGGTATGTCATTGGCGAAATGGCACCTGCTGTACCAAGTATTAGCAAAATATTAAAAACGTTTGAACCTACTACATTTCCGATTGCCATATCAAGCTCATTTTTCTTAGCTGCAACAATTGATGTAACAAGCTCTGGAAGTGATGTACCAAGTGCAACAATTGTAAGTCCTACTAAAGTTTCTGACATTCCAAACTTTAATGCTAATGTAGTACATGAATCTACAACCCAGTCACCACCAAATTTAATAGCAACAGCTCCACCAACGATATATATGATGCAAAGCCATGTAGGAATATCAACTATTTCTTTTTCAACATCTTCTTCTGC
>CACYLQ010000009.1 GCA_902775195.1 uncultured Pseudobutyrivibrio sp. | reverse complement strand
CCACCTGGATGATTGCTCTTTTCGAAGATTGTAGGCTTGTAACCCTTAAGTGCTAAGTAGTAAGCACATGAAAGACCTGCAGGACCTGCACCAACGATAGCAACCTTCTCTGTAAATTCACCCTTCTGTGAAGGAACAATCTTCTTAGGGATGTAACGTGTCTCAGCCTTGAGATCCATCTCTGCTAAGAAACGCTTAACCTCATCGATTGCGATAGCCTCATCAACTGTACCTCTTGTACAAGCAGCCTCACAACGTCTGTTACATACACGACCGCAGATAGCTGGAAGTGGATTGTCCTGCTTGATAAGAGCAAGAGCTTCTTTGTAACGACCCTGAGCTGCCATACGAAGGTAACCCTGGATAGCGATATGTGCTGGACAAGCTGTCTTACATGGAGCTGTACCTGTGTCATAGCAGTTGATTCTGTTAGTGTCACGATAGTTGTCGTTCCACTCATCTGTAGACCACTTACGCTCTGTAGGAAGTACCTGCTTTGGATATGTAACCTGCTTACCATCAGCTGTGCAAAGCTTCTGACCAAGCTTAACAGCACCTGCTGGACAGTTCTCAACACACTTACCACAAGCAACACAGTCCTCAGCTGTAACGTGTGCTACATAAGCTGAACGTGACATGTTTGGCGTGTTGAAAAGCTGTGATGTACGAAGTGCGTAACATACATTTACATTACAGTTACAGATAGCGAAGATTTTGTTCTCGCCATCGATATTTGTGATCTGGTGAACGAATCCGTTGTCCTCAGCCTGCTTGAAAATATCAAGAGCTTCTTCCTTAGTGATGTAAACACCACCCTTGTTTGTTTCAACAACGTAGTCTGCCATATCACCAACTGCGATACACCATCCTTCTGGATCATCAGCGCAGCCTTCGTCATAAGTCTTTCTAGAAAGACGGCAAGAACATGGTGACTTAGCATACTTTCCTTCGTATTTATCGAGCCAGTAAGAAATCTTCTCAAGTCCGATTGCTTCCTGCTCCATTGAAATAGCGTCCTCTACAGGGATAACGTGCATACCGATACCAGCGCCTCCTGGTGGTACCATGTGTGTAAGTCCCTCAAGTGGAAGACGGCTCATACGCTCAAAGAAACGTCCCATCTCAGGATGTTCGTTAAGGAAATCCTGATTCATGTTAGAGAACTCTGCAGAACCTGGTACGAACATAGGAAGTACCCACTGCTTCTCGTGAGCTTCGTTCTCGTAGTTCCACTCTAAAAGACCTGTCCAGCTAGCCTTCTCTAATCTCTCCTCAAGAGTCTTCTCATCAAGACCTGTGATTTCAAGAAGCTGCTTGAAAGTCTTTGGCTTTCTGATGCCACCCATAGAAAGTGCAAGCTCTGCAATTTCCTTTGTAGGTGCAAGATTAGCAACTGCCCAGTATTCTGGATCATACTTTGTAATCTTCTGAAGACCAAGCTTAATCTTAGCACGGTCTGTGATAAGTTTTCCAAGTTCAAGAATCTCAGGACGGATATCCTCATCCTTTAAGTCGTTTACCCAATCAGGGTAGAAATCGCCCAAATTATCTGGTCCAATTCCCATTTTGTTTCCTCCTTTTACAACCCTTAATTAATTTACTCCGATCAAAAAGACATACTATGCATTCCATTCAGCTACCTGGCCCCTCAACCAGTCGACCCATTCGTCGAAGCCCTCGCCTGTCTTTGCCGAAACAAAAATGACCTTAGCGTTAGGGTTAAGCTTGTGTATACGCTCAACAACTGTCTCTTTTGAAAATTCGCTAAACACTTCAAGTGTGTCGCATTTGTTGATAAGAACTACATCACACACTGAAAACATCAGTGGGTATTTAGCAGGTTTGTCATCTCCCTCTGGAACAGAGAGAATCATAACGTTCTTTGATGAACCGGTATCAAATTCCGCTGGACAAACTAAGTTACCAACATTTTCCAGGAAGACAAGATCTAAATCTTCAGTGCCGAATTCGTGTAATCCTTGACGAGTCATGTCTGCGTCAAGATGGCACATGCCTCCTGTATGTATCTGAATAGCACGAGCACCTGCCGCTGTGATTGTGGCAGCGTCTACATCAGAATCAATATCAGCCTCCATTACACCGATTTGCATTTCTTCTTTTAGACGAGAAATAGTCTGGCATAATGTAGTGGTTTTGCCTGAGCCCGGAGCCGACATCAGATTGACTAAGAATGTCTTCTGAGCCTTGATTTCTGCTCGAAGCTTTTCGGCATCAGCATCGTTATCTTCAAAGATGCTTTGTTTTACCTCAATTACTTTGTAATCTAGCATATTTGCTCCCTATGTATTTAATTTGTGTTAGTAAACTCTAACTAAAAATAAGAGTTTCCTGTATATATAATATACTCTAAATGATAATTTTTTGTCAATTACCAGATACTCTTCAAAGCGGCATAAATTCTAGCGTAATGGCACTTTAATACACACGTGTGTATTATCACTGTGAATTCTTTGTGAAACAGCCTATTGTTTGAAAATTATTCATATTTATTTCCTATAATAGATAACACTTCAAATTGTCGAAACATCAATTGGGGATTTATAGGTATGAAAGTTCGAAGAAATTATTTAATGTTCTATACAGCATTATACACCATTTTTACCCTGTTAGCACTATCCTTTACGGTTAGTGTTCAGGCTAAAGATGCGACCTACGATTACTCAATATATAAATACAGCCTTTCTAGCAATGAGTTATCTGTTTACACACAGATATATGATAAGGCTATGGCTTTTGACGATAGAATGTTTAATTTGAAGGCTCCATTAACTGAAGCCGAATTAAGCAATACTATGAATTGCTTTTTCTTTGATCATCCTGAGCTTTACTGGCTAAACACTTCCTATAGATATGCTATAAACAACAGCCATACAGTAGTAAAGCTTCAGTTGAAATTTGGAATTGGTCCTTCGGAATTTGCTAATGCCAATACTATTTTTGAAAATCAGCTAAATCAGATAGTCACTAACGCTTCTCGATTATCTTCTGCAGTTGAAAAAGAAAAATATATACATGATTACATCTGCTCTAACACAGCCTATGATGAGGATTCTCCTTTAAATCAAAGTGCATATTCTGCCCTCACATCTTCACATTCTGTATGTGCAGGCTACGCAAGAGCATTTCAGATTGCCTGTGAGCGAGTAGGCATCCCTTGCTATTACGTTACTGGAACCTCAAGAGGTGTAAATCACGCATGGAATATCGTCTGCATAGATGGCAGCTACTACAACGTGGATTTGACCTGGGACGATGTAATTGCAGATAATTTTTCAAAGCCATCCTATATCTATTTTAATAAAAATGATGCAGCCTTCGCAGCAGACCACACACGCTCTGATTACGCGGTGTTATTGCCAGCTTGCAATTGAAGGTCTACTGAATGGCTGCATATATATTCTTTAGAATTCCTGTCCACCTGAAAGTGGGTATTTGTCTGTTAATGTTTTGATAATAGCGCGAGCCTTTTCGATGCCTGCTTCCTGTTCTTTGATAACAATGGAAATAGCTTCTGCTACCTTATCAAAATCTTCTTCCTTTAAGCCTCTTGTTGTGGCAGCTGGTGTTCCAAGACGGATACCAGATGTAACGAATGGAGACTTAGGGTCATTTGGAATTGTATTCTTGTTGGCAGTGATATGAGCCTCATCCAAAAGCTTTTCTACTACCTTTCCTGTAAGCTCAAATGGAGTTAAATCGATAAGCATAAGGTGATTGTCTGTTCCATCTGAAACGATTTTGATTCCTCTATCCTGCAATCCCTTGCAAAGAGCCTGTGCGTTCTTTACAATCTGTTTACCATACTCCTTGAAGCTTGGGTCTAGGGCTTCCTTGAAGCAAACAGCCTTGCCGGCGATTACGTGCATAAGTGGACCACCCTGGATACCTGGGAATACAGCTTTGTTGAAGTTGTATTTTTCATTGGCCTCAGCAGTTGCCATAATCATACCACCTCTAGGGCCACGCAATGTCTTGTGTGTTGTAGTGGTAACAATATCAGCATAAGGAACTGGGCTTTCATGCACACCTGCTGCAACAAGACCAGCAATGTGAGCCATATCTACAAAAAGTACTGCTCCTACCTTGTCACAGATTTCTCTGAATCTCTTGAAATCTATCTTACGGCAGTATGCAGATGCGCCTGCGATGATCATCTTTGGCTTGCACTCAAGTGCAATTCTTTCAACCTCATCGTAATCGATAAAGCCGTTATCATTTACGCCATAAGGAACAATGTTGAAATAAGTTCCTGAGAAGTTAGCCTTTGAGCCATGTGTAAGATGTCCGCCGTGGTCTAGGTTCATGCCCATTACAGTGTCCCCAGGCTTAAGCACTGCAAACTGAACAGCCATGTTAGCCTGTGCTCCCGAGTGTGGCTGAACATTAACATATTCAGCACCAAACAATTCCTTGGCACGCTTAATAGCAAGCTCTTCAATAACATCTACCTCCGAACAACCGCCATAGTATCTTTTGCCTGGATAGCCTTCAGCGTACTTGTTAGTAAGTACTGAACCCATAGCTGACATAACTGCTGGCGATACCCAGTTTTCTGATGCTATAAGCTCGATGTGCTGTGACTGACGGTTAAACTCGTTTGCTATAGCCTCTGCTACTTCTGCATCTGTGTTTCTGATGTCTTCAAGTGTGTACATTATTCCCCTTACCTTTCTGTTATAAATATTTTTCTTCGAAATCTCCCTTTGTAAGTGGTTCATCGAAGTAGTAGCCCTGTGCCATTTTTGCCCCGTAAAGGCCTAATTTTTCTAACTGACTATCCTCTTCTATTCCCTCGACGCAAACATCTACATCGATTGAAGTTGCCAGCTCAGTAATAGTCTTTATGAAGGCTGCAGCGAACTTATCTGTATTCATATCTGCTGCTAAGCTCTTATCAATCTTCACAATGTTGATTGGCAGGTCGCGCATACTCATAAGAGAGGAATTGGTCTTACCAAATCCGTCAAGAGCAACCTTGCAACCAAGCTCCTTGATAGAAGAAAGGATTTTGGTAACCCATTCCATATCTTCTAATGTTAATGCTTCGGTCACCTCAAAGATGATGTTGCCAGGATTGATGGATGTCTTTTTAATGACTGCCTTTATCTTTTCCAAAATATCCTTCTGGGATAACTGGTAAACAGATAGATTGATGTTGATTCTGTATTCTGGGCAGCCGAAATCGTTCCAGTGCTTGCAGGCCTTGATGGCGTCTTCAATAACATGGTTTCCGATTGCATCCATAACCCTAAGTTTTTCAGCCTCTGGGATGAATTTGTCTGGTCTGACAATACCGTAATCCTCGGAATTCCATCTAACTAAGGCTTCTGCGCCCTGGCAGATTGGAATGCCATTTACAAATTCCATTATTGGTTGGTAATAAATATCAAATTCATTGCAATCATCACTGGCAGCTTCCTTAAGAGTCTGCTCTAGCTTTTTGCGCTCAGCGATAATTGTTTTAGACTTTTCGTTGTAATTTTCTAATTTGTTTTTGCCCTTGTTCTTAGCACTGTGTACTGCGATGTTAAGATATGTGAAAATATCCGCTACGCTATCTTCATCATCCTTAAGTTTTACACAACCCATGCTCATAGAACAGAAGTAATCCACACCGTCTAAAATCCAAGGATTCTTAAATAGGTTGGTTATTCGCTTAACAATGTAATCTAAATGACCATAGTTTTCACAGGTAACGATGATGGCAAACTCATCACCACCAACGCGATAGCATCTGTCCTTAACTTGAGAAATGTCGTTAAGACTGTGGGCAACGTATTCCAGTAATTCGTCTCCAACCTTGAAGCCCATGCCTTCGTTGACATTAGCAAAATCATCAAGGTCCAACATGAGAACAGCAAATTCCTTGCCAAGCTTTTTAGCTACGTGCTGTTCAAGAGCTATGTCGCGTTCGCAGATGCCTCTATTATATAGGCCTGTAAGAGCATCCTGTGATGCGCGCTTTTCAACCTTCTTCTGGTATAGTCTTAAATCTGTGGTGTCGTAGAAGGTTATCATTCTAACATCTCTTTCGTCTACCCATTTGATAGTGCTTACAGAGATGTCGTACCATCTGCCTGAGCCTGGTGCTGAAAAGCCGTTTAAATCTGGCTTTACATATTTCTCATCGAAAACTACATTCTGAATAGATGCTCTATCCATTTCGTTGTCAAACATCTGATTAAAGGTGTCATTTCTATATAAAATCTGTTTTGATTCTAAGTCTGCAACCAGTACTCCGTATCCAGCATTCTTAAGGATAGCTTCAAGAGCGCTGTATGAGCTAGCCAGAGAATTGCTTGTAATCTTCTTTACAAGAACTGTCTGAACCATGCGCTTGATATCGTTAGCAAAGCGTAAATCGTCTACACTCCATTTTCTTTCACGTCCTAGCACGAAAAAGCACATGTACATTGCTGGCGATTCGTTAACAATGATAGGCAGGAAAATGGCAGCCTTAATTCCATATTTAAGGAAAAAGATTTCAAATGCTTCTGGAAGAGACGCATCTGATGAAATAGTGTATGGCTTGCCGTTTGTAAATGGAAGCTCCATTCTTGGGACATGTACAAACTGGCTCATGAGGGCATTTTCCTCAGACTTGCTCCACTCTGCAATCATATCAACACTATTGCTGTTTTCAGAAATCTGCAAAAGAGCTGTGTTGGTGCAGTCAAGATATTTACCTGCATCCTGCAAAATATCCTGAGCAATTTTTGAAAATGAATTTTCAGATTCCATAAATTTTAGGATATCTGTCATGATTTCATTTTTCTTAAGCTTATATTTTATGTCCTGTCCAGCATCCTTTTCGTGAACAAGCTGCTGCTTTAAGGCAAGTGTTTTAAATTTTTCTGCGAAGTAATATTTTGTCAGAGTTTCAATTAGAAGAATTGATTTGTCAAAAGCGCTTCCTGTAGTGACTTTGATTTCAGCTGGAAGCTGCAATGTTTCTGGAAGCTTATCTCTATTGATACCAAAGCATAGCCATGCCCCTAAAAATTCGCCGTTTGTGCCACGAATTGCCACGCCTCGATACATGAAGTGTTCTTCTTTGCCAAATCTTTCAACGATGTTTTCCACCATTCCGTCAACAAAGGAATCCATGATTTCACGTCTAAGAGAAGATGGGAATTCCCTGTCAACAAAATCCTCCTCAGACTTAGAGCCTGAGAAGGATGTGATTTGACCATGTTTTTTTCCAATACACATTAAATACAAGTCGTTGCACTTGCAAAAAGCGTCCTGCAACGACTGCATATCTTCAGTATTAATATCTAATTCTAAATTTAGTCTATTACTTGTGTCCATCCATATTTATCCTGGAGTCTACCCCACTGAATACCTGTAAGTGTATCGTAAAGCTTCTGGGTAAGCTCTCCGGTTTTACCTCCATTTATTACAACAACATCATCCTTGAAACGAAGCTCCCCAACAGGCGAGATGACTGCTGCTGTTCCTGTTCCGAAGACCTCCTCAAGCTTTCCATCATGTCCAGCCTTCATAAGGTCATCAATTGCAAGGCGCTCTTCTCTTACAGTGTATCCCCAGTCTTTAAGAATATGGATCATAGAATCTCTGGTTACACCTGGAAGTACAGTACCTACTGTTGGTGCTGTCCAGATTTCTCCATCGATTTTGAACATAATGTTCATAGTTCCTACTTCTTCTACGTACTTTCTCTCATTACCATCAAGCCATAGTACCTGAGAATATCCAAGCTTCTCTGCCTTTACCTGACCTGCGATAGAACCAGCGTAGTTACCACCGCATTTTGTAAAGCCAGTACCACCTGCAACTGCTCGTACTAATTCATTTTCTACTAAAATCTTAACTGGGTCAAGACCTGTTGCGTAATATGCTCCAACTGGGCAACATAAAATCATGAATTTGTATGATTTTGCCATGTGCACGCCAAGAGCTGCCTCTGTAGCGAACATAAATGGTCTGATGTAAAGAGATGTATCCTTCTCTGATGGAACCCAAGCTTCTTCTGTCTTAACTAATGCTTTAACTGCTGCAACGAAATCCTCAACTGGGAATGCTGGCATGCAAAGTCTTTCATTAGAATTAATCATACGCTTTGCGTTCATTTCTGGTCTGAAGAGCTGAATCTTTCCGTCCTCTCTACGATACGCCTTCATTCCTTCGAATGTTTCCTGAGCATAGTGAAGTGTCATACATGCTGGGTCAAGCTCAATTGGTCCTTCTGGAACGATTCTTGCATCGTGCCAGCCTATTTCTCTATCCCAATCACATACAAACATGTAATCTGTCATGTACTTTCCGAAGCCAAGATTGCTCCAGTCTGGTTTTTCTTTTAATTGCTCCCTTTTTTCAAATCTGATATCCATATCTGCCTCCACCTTAATCACATTATTTTCCCTATATTATCCAACTTTTGAATACCTGAGTCAACACTTCAGCGCATTAAATCGTTAAATTTTTAAATTCATCTTTTTGGCTCATTTTTGAACATTCTTTGAATTTTCTGAGTTTTAGAGTCATGGGTCAAAAATCAATGTTATAATCAAATAAATATTATAAATAAGGTAGCAAATTATGAATATTTACACTCAACTTTGTGGTTTAGCCATCATTGCAGTGCTTCTTTTTTTCTATAAAAAAGAGCCTACCATGGGACTAAGTTCCGAACGCCGTTTTGTAACAACTTTATACCTGATTATAGGATGTGTCATTTTAGATATTGCGTCCTGCTATTTTATAGTAAATTCCGGAAGGTATAAGGAAACAATTGTGCTGATATTTTGTAAGCTTTATTTGTTGAGCTTGCAATCTGTTTCTTTTGCAACTTTGGGCTATACTATCGCTGATTTGTTTACCTTCTATGGAACTTATCACGAGAAGATGTTAGGCAGATTGTTTCAGTCATTCTATATTTTAGGACTGATTATCACCGCCTCACTTCCTGTTTCCTATCATTACGATGGCATTTCGCTTTATTCCTATGGACCTGCTGCATACGCCACCTATATATTAGTTGCTATACATATTATTGCTATCATTTGTTCCACCATCTTTTTCAAAGAGCACATAAAGCAACGCAAAATCAACGCTATTCTAGTTTGGATGGCAATCTGGGGCATGTGTGCTATCATCCAGTTTATTAAGCCTCAGTTTTTGATTGTCAGCTTTGCTGCTTGTATTGGAGCATTGATAATGTATTTTGAAATGGAAAATCCTCAAAGCACCATTTCAAGAAAAACAGGCCATTTTAGTTCTGCTGTAATTCATGATTACTTTAATTATCTATATCAGAGCAAACAACATTTTTCTGTAATGATGATTTCCTTCAAGACCTTGGGAGATGCAGCTACAGAAAACAAAATGCTTAGAAAAACTATTAATATGCTTTCAGAATTTCTATTTAATATAGAATCTGCAAAAGTGTTTGATACAGCTGAAGGATATTTCCTTTTGGTATTTGAGAGCAACGACTTCATGGAAAGCACTAAATTCAAAATTTCCACTTACTTCCAATCCATTGAAGATAACCCAGATGTTGCCGATGCTGTCACTCTACTTCATCCTTTCTACACCATCGTTCCTGACAGCAGCATTGCTTTCGATGCAGATGAGCTTATGATGTTGCTTTCGAATTTTCTTCCTAACAATCATGAGACCATCGCTAAAAGCGAAATAATTATTAATAAAGAAACCATGGCCGACCTTCAGAAGCGTAAGCAGATTGAAAAGATGGTTGTAGAGGCTATGGAGGATAATCGATTAGAGATTCACTATCAGCCTATATATAATGTGCAGACACAAACCTATACCGGTGCGGAAGCGCTTGTTCGTATTAAGCTTTTAGATGGAACATTGGTTTATCCTAACGATTTCATTCCTATTGTTGAAGAAACAGGTCGAATTGTTCCATTATCAGACAGCATTTATAAGAATGTTTTTTCATTTATGAAATCTTATCGTGTTGAAAAGCTTGGCATCCAAAAGGTAGAGCTAAACCTTTCAGTAAAGCAGGGTGAAAACCCAGTTTTCGTTACAAGGATACTGGAACTGATTGAAAAGAATTCTATCGACCCTAAGCTAATAAACTTTGAAGTCACAGAGACAAATTCTATTCAAAGTAAGGAAAATGTTTTGTCTAACATGGAAAAGCTTAAGGAACACGGCATTTCATTTTCTTTAGATGATTTTGGTGCAGGTTCTTCTAACTTGAATTATATCGTTGATATGCCTGTTGAAATCGTTAAATTAGACAAGCATTTGACGGAAGAATATTTCAATAATCCTAAGGCTCAGGCTATTGTTAAGACCGTTGTTGGAATGGCACATTCAATGGGACTTAGAATTATATCAGAGGGTATCGAAACTGCTGAACAAAAGGCCGCCATGGAAGAACTTGGTATTGATTACCTGCAGGGATATTATTTTTCATACCCATTGCCTGAACATGAATTTTTAAGATTTATACAACAATTCAATCTCTAATATAGAAAGCGAGGAATAATATGCATACCTTTCAGCCTTATCCAATCGACATGCTAGAATGGAACCCAATTCAAAAGGTGGCAGACGAAGGAATTGCCATCGTTGCAGAAGCAGATGGCACCGTTAACGCTATGTCATCACACAATGGCGGCGTTGGGCATATGTGGGGAAAAAATGTAGTCTATGCATTTCTTAGAAATACACGCTATACAAAAGAGCTGTTAGACAAAAGTGAATACTTCTCAGCATGCTTTTTTGATATGAATGAGAAAAACAATGTGCAGCTTATGAAGGTTCTAGATCAGCTTACCGGACGTAACGAAGACAAGCTTCACCTTTGTCATGTTAGCATTGAGCATGCACTTAATGCACCTTATATTGATGAGGCTAATTTTATTATCCTTTGCAGAAAGATTGCTGCTGTTCCTATGACTGAGAACACTATATTGGATGAGAAGATTCTGAATGAAAACTACACTGCCAAGCATTTGGATGATTTCCATACGATGTATATTGGAGAGATTTTAGATATTCGTGCAAGATAAGCTTTAAATAAAGAAGGCTAACCCGTTTTTGGGTTAGCCTTAATTTTATGCCTCTGGCTTTGCAGCTGGAGCTGCTGCAGGAGCTGCAGCTGGCTTAGCAGCTGGCTTTGGTGGTTCGTAAGGAACTTCTACTGAGTAAGTAAACTTCTCAGGGCCTGGCTCCTGATAACCTGGTGTGATAGATAAGCACTTCTTTGGGCACTTCTCTACACAATATCCACACTGTACGCAGTCAAAACGGTTGATAGTCCATGTCTTACCTGCTCTATCAACTGTGATTGCCCCTGGAGGGCAGCTACGCATACACATTCCGCAAAGGATACACTGATCCTTATTAATATCTACATGACCTCTAGTGCGCTCTGGGTACTCTCTTTGTACAAAAGGATACTGAGTAGTAGCAGGCTCAGAGAAGAGGTTCTTCAAAACTTGTTTAGTAAATGGTAAAAATTGTCCCATTTTAGACTCCTTTCTGAATTATCGCTCTGTACAACTGATACAAGGGTCGATAGTTAATACCAAGAGTGGCACGTCACCGTACTGGCATCCCTGGAGTGTCTGTGTAAGAGCAGGGATGTTAGCGAATGTAGGTGTGCGGACTCTGAAGCGGTCTAAGAACTTAGTGCCGTTAGCACGTACGTGATAGAAAGCCTCACCTCTTGGCTGCTCAACACGGATGATTGACTCACCGTTTGGCATACCAGTAACCTTTGTATTGATTTCTGTATCAGGAATCTTTGCTACACACTGTCTGATGATATCGATTGACTGGAAGATTTCTCCAATACGTACCTCACAACGAGCGTATGAATCGCAGTTGTTAGATGTAATTACATCGAAGTCGATATCGTTGTATGCTGCATAACCGTTCTTTCTCATATCTACGTTGATACCAGATGCTCTCATCATAGGACCTACTGCTCCACGACGGATTGCATCCTCACCTGTAAGGATACCAACATCTACAAGACGGCTCTTAACTGTGTAATCGTTAAGGAAGATGCTTGTTGTCTCACGGATTTCTTTCTCCATTTCATCAAGCTTCTTAACGAATTCCTTAAGCATATCGTTAGGCATATCCTTAAGAACACCACCGATTGTGTTTACTGAGAAGATAACACGTCCACCTGTTGATGCTTCGAACATATCAAGAATGTTCTCACGAAGTCTCCATGAATGCATGAAGAGTGACTCGAATCCGAATCCATCAGCAAGAAGTCCAAGCCATAATAAGTGGCTGTGGAGACGGCTCATCTCTGCCCAGATTGTACGGAGGTAATCTGCACGACGAGGAACCTCTACGTTCATGATGTCCTCTACTGCCATACAGTAACCCATACCGTGCATGAATGAACAGATACCGCAGATACGCTCTGCAACGTATACCATTTCGTTAAAATCTTTCTTGCTTGTAAGGCTCTCAAGACCTCTGTGAATAAATCCAATAGAAGGAATAGCAGCTAAAACCTTCTCGTCCTCCAAAACTAAGTCAAGATGAATAGGCTCTGGAAGAACAGGATGCTGTGGGCCATAAGGTACTATACTTCTTTTTCCCATGCTACTTGTCCTCCTTTTCAATAAATGGTGTCTCTACATCGATACGATAAAGCTTATCGTGAAGATCAACCTTAATGTTTTCTACGTTAAGTCCCCAAAGCTCGTGCATCTCGTTCTCATAGTAGATAGCTGACTTGTATACACGAGAGATTGATGGAACATCCTCGTCCTTCTCAACGATAAGACGATAGTTAGCGAAGTCATATCCATTAGCGAATGAATATGTTACCTCGTAGTGATTTTCTGCCTTTGGGAAAGAGCAGCAAATCTGGCAAAGTCTCCAAAGAGCATTCTTCTTCTCCATGATGACCTGGAGGAGCTCTGCCTTATCAATTAAATACATATCCTTTTTAATTTCCTGCATAATATCCTCCTACTAATTTGCATTCTCAGAAGCCTTAAGAGCTGCTGCCTTTTCCTTGAAAAGTGCGATACCCTTAACAACACCGTCGATGATTGACTCTGGACGAGCTGCACATCCTGGAACATAAATATCTACAGGGATAACTGTATCTGCTCCACCCTTGATGTTGTAGCATTCCTTGAAAATACCACCAGTACATGCACATGTACCAACAGCGATAACTACCTTTGGCTGTGGCATCTGCTCATAAATCTGCTTAACAACAGCTTCGTTCTGAGAGTTGATACCACCAGTAATAAGGAAAATATCAGCATGCATTGGGTTACCTGTGTTGATAACGCCGAAACGCTCTACATCATAAACAGGTGTTGTACATGCTAAAACTTCTATATCACATCCATTACAGCTACTTCCATCATAGTGGAGTAGCCAAGGTGATTTATGTATTGTACTCATTTTAATTCCTCCTAATTATATACTCACCCATTAACCACGAATAATCTCTAACAATAAGAGGTTCATTCCGGCTGCTACAATTGTTACGCCCCAAGCAAGCTTAAGCATAAGCTGCCACTTAACTCTTGCTGATGTGTTGTCGATGAGGATTTCAAGGAACCATACAACAAGGATTGCGATAATTGCGCAAACAATAGATACTGGGTTGCTGTTAAGGAAGAACAATCCAACTATACCAAGAAGAATTGCATTCTCGTACCACTCAGCAAGTGTTACCATACCGTATTCCTTACCTACCATCTCAGATGTAACACCCTTGATAACTTCCTGGTGTGCGTGGTGAGATGTAGCAATATCGAATGGTGACTTTCTGAATTTGATTGTAAGGATAAATACGAATCCTACAAAGAATCCAGGAAGGTAAGCGATTGGTGAAATCGATGTCTTGATGATTTCGTTTACATTAAATGTACCAATTGCAAGATAAAATCCAACTGCAACTAAAAGCTCCATTGGCTCACATGACATAATCTGAACAAGCTCTCTGTGAGTACCCTGTGCAGAGTATGGTGAATGAGTTGATGTTGAAGCAAGGATTAAGAACATTGCTGCTGTAGAAAGTGAAAATACAACAAGCAAAATATCAAATCCACCGAAGAAAAGCACGCCTGATAATACGATAAATACTAAGTATGAACGAATCATAAAAAGCTGTGCCTTGTTAGCTGTTAAAAATTCCTTTTCGAATAACTTCTTTAAATCGAAGAATGGCTGCAATACTGAAGGACCACGTCTGCCCTGCATACGAGCAGAAATCTTTCTGTCGAAACCATCTAATAAACCAATTACGAAAGGTGCAAGGAGTACATAAAGTACTGCAATAATAATACGTTCTGTAGCCATTAGAATGCACCTCCTATCACGATAATCATGTAAACAATAATAATAACTGTTGATACCATGATTGCTGGTGTGAATAACTTCTTCTCACCCATGATGTCTTCCATGTAGAAGTTAGAGATGTGCATCTCCTTAGGGTCACCTGTTGAAGAAACAAAGTTGAAGTTGTCTCCGCAGTTAGCACCACCCATGTATGTGATAACCTGCTTAGCCTTTGTGTTCTTTGTTAATACATAGTTGATTGCTGGAATAACAAAGACGCCAACAAGTAATACAATCATGATAATAATGTTCTGGTATGAAATAACCTGTACATCTGTACCAAACATCTCGTTAGACATTGGCTTAAGCACGTGTGATGAAAGCCATGGGAATCCAAGGATAAGGGCAACCATCATGAATGCGTGGAAGAACATTGAGATGTACTCGTTCTTCTTTGTAAGGTCTCTTGACTTTTCCTTTCCAGAAGCGCCAAGAATCTTAGATAACCACTTTGTCCAGTAGAACATTGTTGTAGCTGAACCGAAGCAGATGAAAAGTACCATAAGTGTTGATACATATACTGATGTTGTATCGATGAATGCCTTAAGTGCTGCCCACTTAGAAATAAGCATACCAAATGGTGCAAGGAACATTCCTGCGATACCAATCATAAGTACAACTGCAAGCTTAGGGAAGAGTGAAATCAATCCCTGCATGTCTTCTACGTCACGGCTACCTGTTGTGTTCTCGATAGCACCAACGCACTGGAAAAGCATTGACTTTGATACAGCATGGAAAATTACAAGGAATACTGCTGCCCAGATTGTTTCCTCATAACCACAGCCTGTACATGCAACGATAAGACCAAGGTTAGAGATTGTTGAGTAAGCAAGTACCTTCTTTCCATCTGATACTGAGATAGCAAGGCAAGATGCTGCAAGGAATGTGAAGCCACCAACAAGGGCAACCATGTTTCCTACGTAATTGTCAGCCATTGCTACTGAAATACGGATAAGAAGATATACACCAGCCTTAACCATTGTTGCACTATGAAGAAGTGCAGATGAAGGTGTAGGTGCTACCATGGCTCCAAGTAACCATCCTGAGAATGGGAACTGAGCTGACTTTGTAAGAGCTGCAAATGCAAGGCAAGCAATTGGAAGTAAGCAAAGTGTATTTGGAATACCCATGTACTTGCTAAGGATTGCAATCTTAATCATGTCATAAAGGTTAACGTTCTGGTAAAGAAGAACACCAACTGCGATAGCTGCTGCGATACCGCAACCACCAAGAAGGTTCATCCACAATGCCTTGAAAGAATTGTTGATTGCTTCTTCTGTACGTGTGTAACCAATGAGCAAGAATGATGTAACTGATGTGATTTCCCAGAAGAAATATAGCCAGATAAGACTCTGTGAAAATACAAGTCCAAACATTGCTCCGAAGAATACGAAAATCATTGCAAGGAAGAAGCTACGTCTGTCTGTAAGCTCCTTGTGATGATGAATGTGATAACCATGCATGTAACCTACTGCATAGATACCGATTAATGAACCTACCACACCGATGATAAGAATCATAACGAATGTAAGCCAGTCAAAGTGAAGGGCTGCAGATTCCTGAACCTTTGGTCCAAAAAGCTCCAGGGCTGCAACAAGTACAGTCTGTACGATTGCGAGCAGTGAAATAACCCCCTTCTTATACTTGAATGAAAGATATGTGATAAGACACATTAAGAAGATATCGCCAACTAAGATAACATGATCAAATGCCTCTCTGTATGGCAAATCAAAATCTGTGGCCTGGCCGCCCGCCAAGTACCACTTAACAGCTGTAAAAACCGAAAGTGCAATAACGATTCCACAACCTAGATAGACGAAAAATGCTCTGCACTTAGAATTGTGAATAACTGCAGGCAAAATCGCCCAGAGAAATGGTAAACAGATTAAAGCTGTTACTAACATTTCCATTGTCATTTCCTCCTTTTTACTTTAGCTCCCTATTTATATATAAATTCCCTAAAAGGGAAATTAGAGCCTTTTTTGTTCATTATTTCACAAAGTATACTATACCACAAAATGGCCCTTTATGATTATCTTTATACTCTTTTTTCACAGATTTTTTTCAGATACAAAAAGGGATTGCACTAGGCAATCCCTTAAATATTATATACATGCTTTTATGAACATATCCGTTCGTTCCCGAAGGTCTAGAAAGCTTCCGTCATCCAACTTTACAAGTGGACTGGATAAGGCTTTATCACTTACCATTGTAATGATTCCACGACTGTTGTCTGATAGTAAGACTCCCGTTCCAATGTAGGAATGAGCGATATTTTTCAAGAATACCTGCAATACGTTTTGGTCATACTTCGCAGGTGGCTGTCTTTGGAACTGGGCTATTACCTCAAATGGGCAAATACCAGCTCTATAGCACCTGTCTGCTGTCATTGCATCATACACATCTGTGATAGCTACAATCTTTGAAAACTCGCCGATAAAATCCTTTGTCAGGCCATATGGATATCCACTTCCATCGTTTCTTTCATGATGCTGCAAGGCCGCAAGCTTTATTCTTCTGTCGATTTGCACATCACTTAGAAGGTTATAGCCCAATAGTGGATGCTCTGCCATCCTACCGTATTCATCCGGTGTAAGCGGTCCTTTTTTGGTAAGAATATCATGCGGAATCAGGGATTTTCCAATGTCATGATATAATCCGCACATTGTTAATACGTCCAGTTCCTTTTTATCCTTTATTCCCATCCACATTCCGCATACTCGTGAGATTATCGCCACGTTTACTGAATGTCTATAGGTTGTGGAATCTATTTCTTGGATATTAAGCATCATAGCCATGATGCCAAGTCCTGTTGAATGCTCTTCAAATACTGTGTGAATATCGTCTAATAAATCTTTATCGTTTAATCCCGCCTGCTTATGAACAAATGAATCTACTATTTCTTCTAAGCGGTCCGAGCATTTAACATAGGCCCTTTTGAATTCTGCGAACTCTTCACTGTTTAGAATCCTCCAGGATTGAGTTTCTCCTATAAATTCGTCAGGAGCCTCAAAATCGTACTTTTCAATAGCATCTTCCGCATCCTGGACAGAAAGAGTTTTTATACCATAATAGGAGATATGCAAAAGCTGCTGGGCAGTAATTGCAGTGCCTGCCTCAGCCAAAACCTGTCCTCGTGGACTAACTATTTTTTCTGCCAGAATCATTCCTGGTTTAATTTCTGCCACATCAATCCGTTTCATAGTTTTGCTTTCCCCTTAAATACATACAATATCACAGAGTTATTTTACTGAAGAATTGTTAATATTTTGTTAAAAAAAAGGCTTGAAGCCACAAGACTTCAAGCCGTGATGATTAAATTATCTCTGTCCCTTATCGTATGGGATACCCTCGGCCTTTGGAGCACGAGAATTCTGTGATGTAAATGCAAGTACGATAAGTGAAACGATGTATGGGAACATGTTGTAAACAGTTCCTGAGATTGGAAGCGCATGAAGGAATCCAATACCCATGTATACGTTTGAAAGTGAGCGGAACAATGCAAAAAGCACTGCTGACCAAGCGATACGCTCTGGCTTCCACTGACCAAAAATCATAACTGCAAGAGCAAGGAAACCTGCACCAGCTACACCGTAATCAAAGTGCCATGTTGAGTTAGCAGCACAGATGTAGATGATACCACCAAGTCCGCCAAGGAAACCTGACATAAGTACACCGATATAACGCATAGCGTATACGTTGATACCTACTGAATCAGCTGCCTGTGGATGCTCACCACAAGCACGAATACGAAGTGCAAGCTTTGTCTTGTAGAAGAAAATGATTGCACAAATAAGTAAAAGTGCTGCAACTACAATGAACCAGCTAATCTGAAGCTTACCAATGTAGAATACGAATGCATCATGGCCTCTAACGTAGTCAAGCTTTGCAGAAAAATCCGCACCGTTTGAACGTGCTGTATTGAAAGCTTTGATTATAACTGTAGCAGCAGCTGTTGCTAACATGTTAACAGCTGTACCAATCAGTGTTTGGTCGGCCTTAAAGTTAATACATGCAACTGCAATAAGTAGTGATGAAAGCATACCAGCTACAGCAGCAGCAAGAAGTGTAAGTACAATAACAGTAAACTTTGAAGCATCGCTTGGAAGAAGAACCATTACCATAGCACCAGCCATAGCGCCGAATACCATGATACCTTCAAGACCAAGGTTGATGATACCGCTTCGCTCTGAGAACATACCACCCAAAGCTACAAGGATAAGTACTGCAGAGAAGATAAGTGTGTACTGAATAAGTAATAATAATCCTGACATTCCTTACACCTCCTTCTTTGTAGTTTTAGCAGGCTCGGCATTAGCGTTAACCTTTACCTTACCTGGTCTGTTAAGTATTGTCTTGAAGAACAATACGAATCCGCATAAGTAAATGATGATTGCGATCATAAGATCTGCAACCTGTGGATTGTAGTAGTTTGTATTAAGGTACTGACCACCAAGTGTGATGTACTCAACAAATAATCCTGCAAAGATTGTTCCGATTGGGTTAAGACCACCAAGGAACGCAACAGCAATACCAGTGAAGCCCATGCCTGGAACAGATGAAGCAATCTTGTAATGCTGAATACCTGTTAAGTAAAGAAGACCTGCTGCCATACCAGCGATAGCTCCTGAAATAAGGAGTGTAAACATGATATTTCTCTTAGCGTTCATACCTGCATATTTAGCAGCTTCTTTGTTATGGCCTGTAGCCTTAAGCTCGTAACCAAATGTTGTCTTGTTAAGGACAATAAGAATAATGATAGCAACAACAACTGTAATTGGAATAGCAATTGTCATGTACTGGTTGCCACCAAAGAATTCCTGCATAAATCCTGGTAAGATACCAGAAGGATTAACCTCTGTAATCTCGTATGTCTCTGATTTAGACTGGTTCATACAAGCTTCACCACCAAGGATGATGTTACAAATATAAAGACCAATCCAGTTAAGCATGATACCTGCAATAACTTCGTTTACGTTGAAGTATGCCTTGAAGATACCTGCGATAAGTCCCCAGATACCACCTGCAACGATAGCTGCAAGTAAACAGAAGAACCAATTCCAACCAAGAGCAAGTGATGTATAAAGGCTGGCAATAATACCAACTGTATACTGTCCTGCTGCACCAATGTTGAAAAGTCCTGCCTTGTAAGCAAAAAGGATTGCCTCCGCACAAAGAATAACTGGTACTGAGTTTACAAGGAATGAACCCATGTATTTCATAAGTGTCTTTGTGCTAGCGATTCTATACTTGAAGAAGTTTGTAAGGATTGCTCCCATACCTTCTGCAGCATGCTCTGAATTCATAAACCAAAGGATGATAAATCCTATAATAATACCAAGTACGGCACATAAAACCGAAGCAAGTAATGTCTGTACTGCTGGTCTCTTAAAAAAGCTTTCTTTCTGTCCCATTACTTAGCCTCCCTTCTATCGTCACGTTTTGCACCTGACATGTATAATCCTAATTCCTGAAGAGTGGTCTTCTTTGGATCAACCTCTCCGACGATTTCTCCTTCATACATAACAAGAATTCTGTCTGAAAGATTCATAACCTCGTCTAATTCAAGGGAAACTAAGAGAATAGCCTTACCAGCATCTCTTTCCTTAACGATTTCTTTGTGGATGTACTCGATAGCACCAACGTCCAAACCTCTAGTAGGCTGAACCGCGATTAAAAGCTCGTGTTCTCTGTCCATCTCACGGGCAACGATAGCCTTCTGCTGGTTACCACCTGACATTGAACGAACCTTTGATAAAGCACCCTGTCCTGAACGAACGTCGAATGCATTTGTTAATCTATCTGAGTAAGCACGCATATCCTTCTTCTTGATGATGCCGCCCTTCTGGAATGCTGGCTCGAAGTATCTTTGAAGAATCATGTTTTCCTCAAGAGTGTAATCAAGAACAAGACCATGCTTGTGTCTGTCTTCTGGAATATGGCTCATTCCATGAGTATTCTTATAGCGGATTGACTTTTTAGTAATATCTTCGCCGCACAGAGTAATCTTTCCGCTAGAAATATCATCAAGTCCTGTAAGCGCCCCAACGAACTCTGTCTGACCATTTCCATCAATACCTGCTATACAAACGATTTCACCAGCTCTAACGTTGAATGAAACATTGTGAACTGAATCGTTAGAATGAATCTTACTCTTAACACAAACGTTCTCAACCTTGAGAACTTCTTTTGTAGGCTTAGCCTCTTCCTTATCAACAGCGAACTTAACATTACGTCCAACCATCATTGAAGAAAGCTCTTCCTTTGTGGTGTTAGCTACGTCTACAGTGCCGATATATTTACCCTTTCTAAGGATAGAACATCTATCAGCTACTTCCATGATTTCGTTTAGCTTATGTGTGATAAATAAGATTGATTTTCCTTCTGCAGCTAAATCCTTCATGATTTTCATGAGCTCGTCGATTTCCTGTGGTGTAAGAACAGCTGTTGGCTCATCGAAAATAAGAATATCGTTATCTCTGTAGAGCATCTTTAGAATCTCTACACGCTGCTGCATACCAACAGTGATATCTTCGATAAGTGCATCTGGATCAACCTTAAGATTGTACTTATTAGATAAATCCATTACCTTTTTTCTAGCCTCAGCCTTTGTAAGGAAACCAAACTTGCTAGGCTCAGAGCCAAGGATGATGTTATCGAGTACTGAGAAAATATCAACCAACATGAAATGCTGGTGAACCATTCCAATACCTAAATCAGTAGCATCATTTGGATTGTTAATTTTAACTTCTTTGCCATCTTTTTTGATGACACCTTTTTCAGGAGTATATAGACCAAAAAGAACACTCATGAGAGTAGACTTTCCAGCACCATTCTCCCCGAGAAGTGCATGAATCTCACCACGCTTTAACTGCAATGTAATATCATCATTTGCAATAATGCCTGGGAACTCTTTTGTGATATGCAACATCTCAATTACATAATCTTCCATCGCATTTTAACCCTTTCTTTGATAGCAATTATGGCGCTTATTAACTATCTATTTGTGCTGATATTGCTCTCCCCTATATGAACAGCAAAACCATAAAAAATAATACGCTATACGTATTATATTTTATAACTTTGATTATTTCAAAAAAAAGGGAAGGAATTAAATCCCTCCCTTTTGTAAAAAGCCTTTCGGGAATATTAGTGAATATTGTCATATTCCTTTACAGTGATTTCTGTTGCTGGCATCTTGTCTGTTGAGTTGTCAACTGTGATAGAGCCATCATACAACTTAGATACAAGATCCTTGTAATCATCAACTGTAAACTTCTCCATTGACCATGTCTCTGTAGGAAGCTGTACATAGTTAAGTGAAGGATCATCACCTGATACGATACCAAGGTTCTCGATCTTACCAGCGTAGTTAGACCAGTTGCCTGCGAATAAGTCTGTAAGTGTAGTATCAACTGTAGGAGCAAGACCCTTCATAGCTGATGTTACGCAAAGGCTGTCATCACCATACTGCTGGCTGATTGTGCCTGACTGATCAGAGTCAACACCGATTACCTTACCGTCAACCTTCTGAGCTGCCTCGCAAGCTGATGTGTAGATACCACCACCACATGCGAATACAACTTCTGTACCGTTTGAATACCATGTATCCATCTGAGCTGTGATAGCTTCGTCACCGAAGAACTGGCCACCATATACATAGTTAACCTGAACATCTGAAGCATTACCAAGCTCTACAGCAGCATCGTTACATCCCTGTACGAAACCGTAACCGTAACGAATAACAGCTGGAACTGCCATACCGCCAAGGAAACCAAGCTTTGTGTAGCCTTCCTTAACAGCTGCGAAACCTGCCATGTAACCAGCAAGCTCTTCCTGATATGTGAATGAGCAAACGTTCTCTGGAAGCTTGTAATCACCAAAGTCACCCTCGCCACAGTCAAGTGCGATGATTGTTACGTTTGGATAATCCTCAGCAACTTCCTTGATCATGTTTGCAAATAAATAACCTGGAACTACGATAACGTTGTAACCATCTGTTACAGCGTTCTCAAATGAAGCGATACGAGCATCATCTGAATCCTCTGTTGGTTTATAGTACTGGAATTCAGCACCATTCTTATCTGCAAATGCTTTTGCAGCCTCGTAAGTTGTCTGGTTGAAAGACATATCTGTGATGTCACCAGAGTCTGTAATCATAGCGATTCTGTAATCGCTAGTTGCTGCATCTGCAGCCCCCTCTTCTGTTGAAGCTGAGTCCTTGCTTGCGCTATCGCTGCTAGAACCGCATCCAACGAACATAGTAGCCACCATTGAAGCTACAAGAAGTACGCTTAATAACTTCTTTTTCATTCTTCTATTCCTCCTATATTTGGTTTCCTTAATTAAAATAGAAACTCACAATATAGATTATAAATTATTTCATTAAATTTGCAAGAACTATAGTGGTTTTGTGACTAGTTTATGTCCAAATTTTTAGGTCCAAAACCATACGGAAGCATTTCCTTAAGCGTTTTTTCTATAATTTTTAAATCTTGAGGCTGAATTTTGTTTAAATCGTCCACATTTTTTACCTCAGCCAGGATGATTTTAAATGTGTCAGGATCTCCAAACTCATTTAAAACCTGTCTGCAG
This sequence comes from uncultured Pseudobutyrivibrio sp., assembly GCA_902775195.1. GTDB lineage: Bacteria > Bacillota > Clostridia > Lachnospirales > Lachnospiraceae > Pseudobutyrivibrio. The sequence continues at coordinate 5,374 of CACYLQ010000009.1, read as the reverse complement.
ACACCACATGGCGCACATAGTGGCAAATCTTTAAGATTATCCATACCACCTACAATGGCAATTGCCTCAAAATCGTAATAACCCTCGCTTACAGCCTTAAATACTGCTGTTCTCTCTGCACAGTTTGTTGGAGTATAGCCTGCATTTTCAATGTTGCAGCCCTTAAAAACTGTTCCATCTTTACATAAAAGAGCAGCACCAACCTTGTGATGAGAATATGGTGTGTAAGCCATTTCTCTAGCCTCCAAGGCCATTTTTACTAACTCAAAGTTTGTCATTTTATTCACCTACCTCTTTAGCATCAAGCTTGGTGTCATCTACTGCGATGTACACCTTAGCCTGTTTTCCCCACTTGTTTGAAGGATATAACTCAACCACCTTTTCGAAGCACTCTAATGCTAATTCCTTCTGGTCTGTGAGGCGATAGCAATCTCCAAGTAAGAAGAGAGCTGCACCATTGTTGTAGTTTTCATCGATATCAACTACAGTTTTGAAATTTGTGATTGCACTTTCATAATTCTCTTCTGAATAGAAGTTGTTTCCATCATCATAATAGCCCTGGATAATAGCTGGAGCCAATGTTGCATACAAGGTATCATACGCCTGCTGTCCCTGCTCACCAAGAACATCCTTTGTAACCAACTGAATGTACTGGCTTGCAGCCTCGCTATCACCTGCGCTGTAGTAATTCTGCGCTGCAAATAAATTATCATAAGATGTTGCAACATCCTGCTTGTCATCGTATGCGCTCAAATCATTCTTTAATCCGTCAATCTCCTGCTGAAGAGCGTCATTCTTTGAGCTGGCATCAGCTAACTGTTCATTAAGAGCAAGGATAGTTTTGGAGTTACCGTCCTTTGCATTGTCCTTTACAGTAGGAACAATTAAAAAGAAGCAGATTAAAAGTCCTACAACCAATCCAAGCAAGATATTCATAAGGCTTGCTCCGGAGTTATCCAGCATGCTTCTGAAGGACTTTTCTGACATAACGACTGTATCATTTCCATCCATGAAGGATACTGTGTCATTTTTCTTCTTTCTTCTGCCAGTGTTTTGATCCTTTAATCTGGATTTTACCTCGTGAATGTATCGGATAGTTGTTGTATTATTACTGTCGATTTTGGCTGCCTGGTTAAGGAGCTTTCTTGCATCTGCAAATTTGGACTCCTCAATATAAAGCAACGCCAAAAGCTGGTGTGCCTTAACAAAATTAGCGTTCTGGCTAATTACCTTTTTAAGCTGAATAATGGCAAGGTCTCTACTGCCTGATTTGCAGTAATCGATTGCCTGATTATATTTCTTTATTGTGGAATTGATTTTAGGTAAGTATCCTGGGGCACTTTCGATTTCTGCCAGATATCTATCTGCATCAGGATTGTCCTCCTGCAGATTTTTGGAGATAACCCATTCGTTTAAAGCGCGCACAAGTTCCCCTATCTGATAGTAACAAAGACCTAATAAATTTCTTGCTCTTGTATTATATTTGTAATATTGGAGCGAAGATTTTAATGATTCTATTGCACCAGATATATCACTGACCTTGGCTCTTTCCAAGCCTTGATTATAGAACACGTAAGACGTGTATACGATTTGTTTGTATAGTAAAATATCGGCGCCGCAATTGTAACAAACGTTGTTGTCACCAACATCGGCACCACACATAAAACACTGCATCTATTATTCTCCAGTAAATCTAATATCAAAAACTATTTTGTCCCGTTGTTTTGAGCTGTCATGTTAAAAAGCAAATCTGTAAGATCTGTTAAATCTCTTGCCTTTATATCAGCCTCAGCCTGCTCTACCTCGATGGCAGGCTCATACTTCTTAAGTTCTTCTTCAAAATCTATCATAGTTTAACCACCAATTTTAACTAATTTAACACCCTCTTCGCTCTTTTCAATTTCGACTCTTTCATGTATATCCAAAATGCTAACATGATGGTCGTCAATAGAAATACTGCTACCTGGGTATATTCTTCTAAACACCTTTATAGTTGCTCCCTGACCAGATTTAATAACTTCACGTAATCTGTTGAGCTTTTTAGTCTCTTCAAGAACAACCGCTTCATCTCTAATGCGAACTCTTAAAAGCTGCATTCTACGAGGGTCTTCCTTATAATTAATTCCGCGCTCCTCGCCTAACTTATCAAATTCTTCTATACCTTTTTTAATCTTTAGGACATTGGAACTAATAGCCTGAATCTTCTTGGCTAAAATTTCATATTCCGCTGCCAATTCAACATCAACACCTACTGCCACATTTGTGTTAGTTCCAAAGGAATTACCTATATCATTAACCTCTATGCCCTGAACAGCAGAAACATAGCCTCCGATTATGGACGCGTTATTTCCATTAAGCTCAATATGGCCATCGCAAGATACCTTGCTTTTGAAGAAATAATCTGCGGAAATATCTCCGCCACAGGTAATAATTGCATACTCCACGAACTGTGCAGTTACTGAGCCTCTGCAATCGATAATTGTTTTTTCGTTTCCTTTTACACCTGACAGTAAGAATAAATCCTTGCCTGCTCTAATATCGCAGTCTTCAATAAGGCCGTGTATCACAACATTTCCTGCAGCATCAATAACTGCGCCATCATGAACACCGCCATGAACAATAACATCACCGTTGAATTTGATGTTACCTGTTTCAATTCCTACATCTCCCTTTACTTCATGAACTGGAGATATGTTAATCTTACCCTGATTAACTTCGATTTTACCAGTAATCTTAGCTGTGTATGTAAGATTGTCACTGGATCTGTCAAAACCTCTGCCTATTAATGGTGGAAGATCACGCACTGGCTTTGGCTCTAAAATTTGTCCACGTACAGACATACCTCGACTTCCCTGTACAGCTGGATGATATGTTGCAATAACATCGCCTTCCTGTATAGTCTCGATAGTCTTAATACTCATGTAATCAGCTGTTCCATCTGGACGAATGGTTGGCTTACGATTAACAGTTGTATCAAAATGATATTCAAAATATCCTGGGGTTCCTTGTTGTTGAGCTGTGCCCTCTGCCACCTTGACAGGACGACCATAGACAGGGTTGTTAGATAGCTTTACTAACATGTCCTGGTCAATGCCAAAGGTAACATTTGCACTGTTCAAGAACCCAAGCAACTGCGCAGCAGTAAACTTGGGCACATCGCTGCTCCCATCAGGAATCTTAAAAGTCATAGTTGCTTCTAAGCCGTTTGATGAGACTTGAACTTTTGGTGCAAGTGCATTTATTGGCGTAGCCATAAGTCCCCCAAATAAAAATCTAAGTGAATAATTTTAATAAACTATATCAAGTTAATTATAGATTTTTATTGGTTATTTGTCATGAAATTTTGCTAATTTGCTTAAATTTTCATTAAATTTTCACAATAGCACCATTTTTGTCTATTAGTACTTTCCGTCGTTTGGAAGACCCTTAACAGCCTTAACAACACGGCTAGTTCCAAGACGGCTAGCTCCAAGGTCGATGAACTTCTGTGCATCATCAAGTGAAGCAATACCACCAGCAGCCTTGATAAGCTTGCCGTTTGTCATGTGGTCAGCCATAAGCTTGATGTCGTCGAATGTAGCTCCGCCTGTAGAGAAACCTGTTGATGTCTTGATGTAATCTGCATCAGACTTTGAAACTACTTCGCACATCTTAATCTTTTCTTCATCTGTAAGTAAGCAGCACTCGATGATTACCTTAAGAAGCTTACCCTTGCAAGCAGCCTTGATTGCGTTAATCTCAGCAAGAACATCATCATAACGTCCTTCCTTTACCCAACCTACATTGATAACCATATCTACTTCTGAAGCACCGTTATCTACAGCATCTGATGCCATGAAGCACTTTGAAGCTGTTGTAGCATAACCGTTAGGGAAGCCGATTACTGTACAGATTGGAAGGTGTCCTCCCTGCTCCTTAACGTACTCAGCAGCCTGCTTTACAAAGCTAGCTGGAATACAAACTGAAGCAGTTTCGTACTTCATTCCGTCATCTACAATCCCCTTAATGTCATTCCATGTTGCGTCAACACCAAGTAATGTGTGATCGCACTTGCTTAAAATGTTCTTAATATCCATTATTTATATCCTCCTATTTCATAGAAGCAAGACGTGCCTCAACCTGAGCCATCATTGCTTCGTATTTAGCTAACTTTTCACGCTCCTCAGCAACCTTTGCTTCTGGTGCCTTGCTCATGAACTTTTCATTTGAAAGCATACCGCGTGATCTTGCAAGCTCTTTTTCAAGCTTTTCTTTTTCTTTTGTGAGACGTTCCTTTTCCTTCTCGAAGTCTACAAGGTCTTCAAGTGGAACGAAAAGTGTTGCATCTGGTATAACTGCAGAAACAGCGTCATCTGAGATGCCAGCCTTATCTGCCTGGATGAATACCTCTGTTGCACCAGCAAGAGTCTTGAAGATTGGTGTAATCTCATCAAATGTTGCTCTTACATCTGCTGCATCAGCTACGATGTGGATATTGAAGGTGGAACATCCATATCTGTACGAAGCTGTCTCATGCCTCGAACTACGTCCTTAGCACGCAGGGCCTTTGCTTCCTCTACCGGGAAGTTCATTGTCTCATCGAATTCAGGCCAAGCTGAAAGCATGATTGTTTCCTCTTCGCTCTGAAGTGTGCAGAAGATTTCTTCTGTGATAAATGGCATGAATGGGTGAAGCATCTTAAGTGCATTTGTAAGTGCAAACTTAGCAGTCCAAAGTGCTGCATTTTTGCTAGCTGTATATTCCTCTGAGTACATTCTTGGCTTTACAATTTCGATGTACCAGTCGCAGAACTCATCCCAAATGAAATCATAAACCTTCTGAACTGCAATACCAAGCTCGTACTTATCCATGTTCTCAGTAACATCCTTTGCAAGGCTGTTTACCTTAGAGATAATCCACTTATCTTCTGTTGCAAGCTCTGCATCAGCACCTTGTTTGCAAAGTTACGGCTGTTCTCAACACGCTCGTTGTAGAAACGCATATCGTTACCAGGTGCATTACCTGTGATAAGTGTAAGACGAAGTGCATCAGCACCGTAGTTATCAATAATCTCAAGTGGATCGATACCATTTCCTAACGACTTAGACATCTTACGTCCCTGTGAATCACGTACAAGGCCGTGGATGAGTACTGTATGGAATGGACTCTTCCCTGTGTGAGCGTAGCCTGAGAATACCATTCTGATTACCCAGAAGAAGATGATATCGTATCCAGTAACAAGTACATCTGTTGGATAGAAGTAATCAAGCTCCTCTGTGTTGTTTGGCCAACCAAGTGTTGAGAATGGCCAAAGTGCTGATGAGAACCATGTATCAAGTGTATCCTCATCCTGCTTCATGTGAGTGTGTCCACACTTAGGGCAAACTGTTGGAGC
>CACYLQ010000008.1 GCA_902775195.1 uncultured Pseudobutyrivibrio sp. | reverse complement strand
GTGATGCTACGGCAATATGCTATGAATAGTTACTTCTTACCGTAATATTTCGCTGAGATTGGACTGATTTTCTATTACTTATTTTAGTTTACTTTTGTTAAATAAAGTGTATTTCACCATATTTCAAATACGTTGCCAAGTTACGCCACACTGCCTGAAATCATTACATCACAAATTCATATTCTCACCATTTTCACGTAATAAGCCATATCTCCTAAGTAAACTCCCCAGATTCTCTTCCTTCTCAAAAAAAGCCCTCTTCAACTGCAGATATTCCTCCTCAGTGCAAACCTCCCTACACTTAGGCTCAAAAGATTTGGTAACCTGAAAACATTCCTTCATGTTGTCGCAGGGATATTCCTGACAGTCGGCACATGTTTTGATGCCTCTGTCCTGGCAACATTTCACCACCTGATATCTGCACCAGTTTTCAGGCTTACAGCCCGTGCAGGATATTTCTTCATTGGTCACAATATGGTCCCGATACCCAATCTTCATCCACAGCTCTGCCGTATGGCGCAACTGTTCATCAGTCTTTTCCCATGGGTGTGCCACGTACCTTGGGCAGGCCATGCAATCATTTCCACAAGCAGCTATTATCTTCTCCAATTAAAATCCCCCCTGCCAAATGCCAATTTTTATAGGTTTTTGATTTTTAATGTCTTCAAATATTCCTTCTGCTCCGCTGTGATTCTATAGCTTTCCACACTTTTCTGGATGGCTTTGTTATGCACCCAAACGGCTAAGCGTCTTTCTTCAATATATGGCACAATGCTTTCATACTGCTTAGCCAGGGCGGTTGCAAAATACCAGGCAATCATCATGTTGATATAATATTCATCTGACCTGACTTCTGCCACCATGTCTGCGTATTCTGTCTTAAACCCATCGTCCAAATAATGCTGCATCAGCATCCCAATAGCAAACCTAACCGTATAGGTATGATTAGATTTAATCCATACCTTAATATAAGAAAGCAGCTTCTTCTGTTCCTTTTTAAAGCACTTTGGAGATAGCTGATCACAGGTGGCCCAATTATCGATGAATGGCAAAAACTTTTCCACCAATGCGATGCATTTATCGAAATCCTTCTCTAAGGATATGACAAAAGCATGCAGCTGGTCTTCATCAAAATATTGATGGGGCGTGGCGCAAAGGAATTCATCTATATCTGGGTCTTTGTACAAATCTTTGGCAAATGCCCGTAGTGCCGGAGTCCTGACACCTATGACCCTGTCAGACGATACAGTAGGGATTAATTTTCCCTGAAATTGAGCGTAATCAACATCCCTCATTTTAAACAGCTCTGTGACAATCTCATCTCTTTTCATTTTAATCCCCCTTATCTACTGTTATGATACACTAAGGTCTCTAAAATCAGCCATACCGCCAATATTCTTTGTTGCATAAGAAAAAATACCGATTCGATATCCTACAAACAAATCCAAGGTATAATGCATCTGCAAAGGCTCACCTACTTCTACAAAGCTTTCCCCATCTACAGAATAGTAAAAATATGCCTTATCCTCATTTTCAAAATCAAACACGATTCGCAATGTTAGGCTTTCTGCATTAAAGCCTGCTATATCTGAAACTGGTATGCGCTCCTTTATTCCATCCTTAAAAGCCTTGAACAAGTAAAGCTGACCATTTTCTTTAGTAACACCCAGCTGACCATACTCTCCCATGAAGGCTGCAATACCGGCATAGTCTCCGTCAATCAATTTAGAGAAATCACCTTCTACCGTATATACGGATTTAGGTGTGATTGTTTTTTCGGTAAGTGTGTTTCTTGCAGTCAGCAATCCATCACACACTAAAGCATTCTTAAGGCGCAAATATCCTGGGCGCTCTGTAAATGACCATGCATCATCTATAGGATTGTGATTCCACTGAAACTGCAATGGTAGTTTATTTTCACTGTGATTAAAGCTATCGCTGATGACAATAGGTGCTGTCTTCACCTCTGTCATATCTATTTCAAACTCTACTGGCGCTTTGCCATCTATTCCTATTACTGGCCAATCCTCCTGCCAATCCATAGGAAGCAGATATGGAATTCTTCCCACTGCCCCATGATCCTGGAACAGCATGCTATACCATTTGTCCCCAGCATCAATCAACACGCCCTGGGCTATACCGCAATTACGATATCCCATATCATCATCAAAAATCACCTTACGTTCAAATGGACCATCTAAAGACTTTCCGCGATAGCAAACCTCTCGTCTTCTGCTATTGCCTTCACCTTCCTTAGGCCATTCGATGAAACAAAAATACATATAGCCATCCTTCACATAGGCGCGACAACCCTCGCAGCGAAGCATTATGCCATCCTTTGGAGTGGAAAAAAGCAGCTTGTTTAATCCGCCTTCCTTAATACCCTTTAAATCATCCTGAAGCTCAGTGATATGTATATCTCCATTGCCATATACAAGATAAGCTCTATCCTCCCAAAACAGGAAGCTCATATCGTGATATATGCCCTCAAGCTCTACACGCTGCCAGAAGGATTTTTCAATATCATCTGTATAATATATGTAAGTCTTTCTCATATCGTTGCAGACAAAAGTCGCATAAAAAAGACCATTTCTGTATGCTAAAGATGTAGCCCACTGGCAGGCTCCATAAGCATTCTTTCCATTTTTTAATTGATAAATATCGTTATCCTCTATTTTGTCAAAAATATAGGAAACGAGCTCCCAATTCTTCAAATCCTTAGAGCGAAGTATTGGCGCTCCAGGTGTAAAAAACATGGTAGTGCTAACCATATAATAAAAACCATTTGCCTTTATTACATCGATATCTGGCATATCCATGTTAATTAATGGATTAAAAACCTTCATTACATTATCCTCCTTAATCGTCAAAATTATTGTAATGTACCCTAACCATTAAATCTACTAAAAAGTTGACATTTTCTTTAAGATATTCATAATAATTATGAATATCTTAACAAGAACTAATGCACTAGGAAGGACTCGTATTATATGAACTCAAAAAACAAGATTAAAGGCATCACATTTATACTACTGGCTGCCTTTGGATTTTCACTTATGACATTTTTCGTTAGAATTTCTGGAGACTTGCCTACTATGCAAAAAGCATTCTTTAGAAATTTTGTTGCACTTATAGTTGCCAGCTCTGCCATTATCAAAAGTGGCAATGGCATACATATTGGAAAAGGAAACAGACTTGATGTATTCCTTCGTTGCGCTTTTGGTACCTCTGGACTGATTGCAAACTTCTATGCCATCGACAGACTAGGTATTGCTGATGCGAATATGCTTAACAAGCTATCACCATTTTTTGCAATCATTCTTTCAATCTTCATCCTAAAAGAAGTTCCAAACAAATTTGATATAATTACAACAATAATCGCCTTTATAGGCGCACTCTTTATCATCCGCCCAACCGGTGCATTCACATCAGTATTTCCTGCACTGATGGGCCTTTTCGGTGGATTTGGTGCTGGAACTGCCTACGTATTTGTAAGAAAGGTAACAAATAAGGGAGTGCAAACAGCCATCGTGGTGTTTGCGTTCTCCCTATTTTCATGCTTGGTAACTCTACCATTTTTGATTTTAAATTTCGTTCCTATGACACCACTACAGTGGCTATACCTGTTCCTGGCAGGCATATCTGCATCCCTTGGCCAGTTTTCTATCACAACTGCCTACAAATATGCCCCTGCCAAGGAAATATCAGTATTTGATTACACTCAGGTAATCTTCGCAGCACTACTTGGAATCATCTTCCTTGGTGAAGTACCTGAGCTCCTTAGTATTATCGGATATACGATAATTATCGGAATAGCCATCATCCGTTGGCGCCGTTAAAATCACGCTATTATAGATGACAAGCTTCGCAATCATGCTCCTCAGGGAAATCTGCTGGATCGTACTCTATTCCATTATTGTCATAGTAGTTCTTTACAGCAGATTTGATTGCCTCTTCTGCAAGCACTGAGCAATGAAGCTTGTGTGGTGGAAGTCCATCAAGAGCCTCTGTTACAGCCTTGTTTGTAAGCTGAAGTGCCTCATCTAAAGGCTTTCCCTTGATAAGCTCTGTTGCCATTGAAGATGATGCGATAGCGCTACCACAACCGAAAGTCTCAAACTTTACATCATCAATTACCTGCTCATCATTTATCTTAAGATAGATTTTCATGATATCTCCACAGACTGGATTACCTACTTCACCAACTCCATCTGCGTCTTCTATAACTCCTACATTTCTAGGGTTTCTAAAATGGTCCATGACCTTTTCACTATATAATGCCATTTGAATGCCTCCTTTTATTTAACGTCAAACTGCTTTCTACGCAATCTGTGCATGTTCCTCAAATACGTGTGGACGCTTTCCACTTACAAGATCACCCCAGAAAGGTGAAAATCCACGAAGATACTCCACAACCTCTGTTACCGCATTTACGATATAATCAACCTGTTCCTCAGTAGCGTCCTCTCCAAGAGATATTCTAAGTGAACCGTGAGCTACCTCATGAGGTCTACCGATTGCTAAAAGTACATGACTTGGGTCAAGGGAACCTGATGTACATGCAGAACCTGATGACACTGCCACACCCTTGTCATCCAACAAAAGAAGAAGTGATTCTCCCTCAATACCCTCGAAGCAGAAGTTTACGTTAGATGTTACTCTAGCATGTCTATCTCCGTTTAACTCGGAATAAGGAATCTTTGAAAGACCTTCGATTAATCTATCCTGAAGCTTTGATAGCTTTTCATTGTTTTCATCAATGTGTGCCACTGCATCCTCAAGTGCTACTGCAAGACCGACAATACCTGCCAGGTTTTCTGTACCTGCACGCTTGCCTCTTTCCTGGGCACCACCGTTGATTACGTTTGTAAGAGGAATTCCACCCTTGGCATACAACACTCCCACTCCCTTAGGGCCGTGGAACTTGTGAGCCGATATTGAAAGCATATCAATATTTTGCTCCTCCACATTGATGTGCACATGGCTGATAGCCTGAACTGCATCTGTATGGAACCAAACCTTTTTCTCGCGGCAGATTTTACCAATTTCTGCTATAGGCTGGATAGTTCCGATTTCGTTATTGGCATACATAATTGTTACAAGTGCTGTATCCTCACGAATGGCATCCTCAATCTCCTTTGGGTCAACCACGCCGTTAGAATGAACATCCACAAGTGTAATCTCAAACCCTTCCTTCTCCAACGCCTCAAGTGTGTGAAGCACTGCATGATGCTCGAACTTAGAAGATATGATGTGCTTCTTTCCCTTCTTTGCTCCAGCTCTTGCTGCAGAAATGATGGCCTGGTTATCTGCCTCGCTACCACCTGATGTGAAATATATTTCTCTAGGCTTTGCACCTAGTATTTTTGCTACCTTTTCTCTGGCCTCCTCTAAAACTTCCTTAGCCTTCTGACCAACTGAATATAAGCTAGATGGATTACCATATACTTCTGTAAAATATGGAAGCATCGCATCCACTACCTTCTTACTAACGGCTGTTGTCGCCGCATTATCTGCATATACAAACATTATTGTTCCTTCCTTTCACATTTTTAATAGTTTCGCCTATCGAATAACTATGTAAAAGAAAATATCACCAATAACCTACTTAGTCAATAGGTTATAGGTGATATTATGTCTTGTTGATATTTATTCTCAATTTGTTAGATTGATTCGAACTCTTCTACTATCTCCCTCTCAGGTGCAGGTGTCAAAAGGCTTACAACTACGCAGAGCAATAATCCTACAATAAAGCCTGGAAGCAGTTCGTATATTCCAAATATTCCACCAAGTGGCTTAATCATAAACTTCCATACAAAAATCATAATGCCGCCACCAAGCATACCTGCAATGGCACCATATCTGTTAGCTCTCTTCCAAAACAGAGCAAGCAGCATAATAGGACCGAAGGCTGCGCCAAAGCCTGCCCAGGCAAAGGATACAATACTAAATACAGAGCTGTTAGGATCTCTTGCAATAACAATTCCGATTGCTGCAATAACGATAAGAACTATTCTTGCCATTACCATCTGCATGTGCTCTGAAAGCTCAATTCCAAGTGTCTCATGTAAGATGTTTTCAGATACAGATGATGAAGCAGCTAACATCTGTGAATCACAGGTAGACATGGTACATGCCAAAATACCTGCAAGTATTACACCAGCAAGTAGGGATGCTGCGAAGCTGTGCTCTGCAAGAGTCTGGGCGATGATAACGATTGCTCTTTCTGAATCTGCAAGCTCATCAAGAACTCCAACGCTTACCATAGTGTGGGCCATTACACCGATAAAGATTGCAACGCCCATTGCGATAAATACCCAAACAGTTGAGATTCTACGGCTAAGCTTAATCTTTTCTGGGTCTTCGATAGCCATGAATCTAAGAAGGATATGTGGCATACCAAAATATCCAAGTCCCCATGCCATTGTTGAAATGATGGTTATTATTCCGCCATACGATACACGACTTCCGGTTGCAAAATCGTGAGTAGCTAACACGCTAACGTATCCATCCAAGGATGTGGCAAAATTACTAACTACGTCTATTCCTCCTACGCTACCAAGACCGAAGCATACTACGGCAATAAGAGCTATTGTCATAATGATTGACTGAACAAAGTCAGTAACTGATGCAGCCATAAATCCACCTGTAGCAGTATAGCCTATGATAACAGCTGCAGATGCAATCATAGCGATTGTGTAATCTAATCCAAAAAGGGAAGAAAACAGCTTGCCACATGCGGCAAAGCCAGAGCCAACATAAGGTATGAAAAATACCACGATAATCAGTGAAGATATTAAAAGTAGCGCATGGCTTTTATCTCTAAATCTGTGTTCAAAGAAATCCGGAATAGTAACTGAATTATTCTTTTCCGAATATTTTCTAAGCCTTTTGGCTACCAACAACCAGTTCATATAGGTTCCAATTCCAAGACCAAGTGCTGTCCAAAAAACATCACAAACACCGCTTGCGTAAGCGATACCAGGTAGTCCCATCAACAGCCAGGATGACATATCTGATGCCTCTGCACTCATTGCTGTAACAAATGGTCCTAGCTTTCTTCCTCCTAAGTAATAATCTCCAACGGTGTGATTTTCTTTAGCAAATGTGGCTCCCATAATAAGAAGGCCTGCTAAATAAACCACAATTGCAATTACGATTCCTAGTGTTGCCATTTCAATCTCCCTTTCATTATGCTATTTACGATAGTTAGTCAAAAACTGCTTAGTTCTCTCATTTAAAGGATTATCAATAACCTGAGATGGTGGTCCTTGTTCCGCAATCACGCCGTCATCCATAAAAATGATTTCGTCCGATACCTCTCTGGCAAATCCGATTTCGTGAGTTACGATAATCATTGTAGTCTTCTGATTAGCCAGCTCCTTTATTACCTTAAGAACTTCCCCAGTAAGCTCTGGGTCCAAAGCCGATGTTGGCTCGTCAAAGCATAGAATGTCAGGCTTTAGTGCCAGGGCTCTTGCTATGGCTACTCGCTGCTGCTGACCTCCTGATAGCTGATGTGGATAGTTGTCCATTCTATCCTCTAGACCCATTTTTCTAAGCAGTTCTTTTCCATTTTCTGTAATCTCTTCTATTTCTTCCTTGGAATTAGCTGAAAGCTTAGATGCTAATATGACATTTTCCAAGGCTGTGTACTGTGGGAAAAGATTAAACTGCTGAAACACCATTCCAAAATGATGACGATTCTTTCTGATATCTGCCTCCTTCAGCTTTGTGTAGTTGGCAAAATACAGCAAATCTCCATTTACAGATATAGTTCCACAATCTGGGATTTCCAAAAAGTTGAGGCATCTAAGGAGTGTTGTTTTGCCGGAGCCGGAGCTTCCGATAATAGACAGAGTCTGCCCAACCTCCATATCAAATGATATTCCCTTTAGAATTTCCTCATTATCAAATTGTTTCTTAATATCGTTAACTTCTAATATTTTCATAGTTCTCTCGCTTATCTAAAGTAATCAAGCTTCTTTTCAATATAACCAAACAGTAATGTAAGAAGGCCGCTGAACACTAGGTAGAATGCACCTGTGTAGAATAATGGCCAGATAATACCTGCGCTTTTAATGAAGCGCTCTCCCTCCCAAATGATTTCATAGAAGGCAATAACTCTGGCAAGAGAAGTATCCTTTACCAGTGTTATTACCTCGTTTGAAATAGGAGGAACGATTTTCTTAATTACCTGTAATAAAACAATCCTGAAAAAGGTTTGGCTTTTGCTAAGCCCCAATACTGCCGCTGCCTCGTATTGGCCCTTTGGTATTGATTGAATTCCACCCCTATATATTTCGCTGAAATAGCAGGCGTAATTGATTACAAATGCCACAAGTGCCGCTGTAAATCGTCCACTATCTCCTGCTCCCCACAGATTCACTCCTAAAAAGATTCCTGGTCCATAAAATATTATTAATAGCTGCAGCATCAGAGGTGTTCCCCTGACCACCCAAATGATAAATCTGATTGGTAATTTGACTACCAGATTTTTATTCATAGAGCCGAAGCTAATAATAAGCCCTAATGGTAGTGAAAATAATAAAGTTAATGAAAACAATTTGAGGGTTCCTAAGAAACCCTCTAAAAGTGATAATGTTACATTCGAAAACATAATGTGTCCTTATAATTATTTTATAGTTTTACGATTGCATCCTGCACACCGTAGGTGTTTGCGATTTCTTCCATTGTGCCGTCGTCATAAAGAGTCTTAAGCTCCTTGTTGATGTATTCAGCTAAGTCAGAACCCTTTCTACATCCAATCCCATATTCTTCTGTAGTAAGCTCAACAGTGTGTGTAAGATTCTCGTAGCTGGTTCCTTCTCCAACCATTGCGCCTGCCATAAGAAGGTCGATGATGCAGGCATCTGATGTGCCAGCTGAAACCTCCATTACTGCATCTGCCTGAGATTTTACTGCTACGTAATCGAAGCCGTTTTCTTCTGCTGCTGCCTCACCTGCTGAACCAGATTCAACTGCAAAGCTAAGTTCCTTTGCGGAATCGACATCAGTTACTGAATCAGCCATGTCCTTGTTTACTACTACAACCTGAGCGTTGTTAAGATAAGCATTTGTGCATGCCATTGCATTTGTAACCTCAGGTGTAAGTGTCATGCCATTCCAAACCACATCAATGGATTTGTTCTGAAGCTCAAGTATTTTGTTATCCCAGTCAATCTCTACGAATTCCACCTCTACTCCAAGAGACTCAGCCACCTTCTTAGCTAAATCTGCATCATAGCCAATCCAATCGCCATTGTCATCCTTGTAATCCATAGGTGCGAAATCTGTGATACCAACAGTAAGTGTGCCTTTGCTTTTGATGTATTCCAAGTCGCTTTCTTCAGAACCACAACCAACCATGGAAAGCATCATAATCCCTGTGAGTATTCAAAAACACTTTAGCGTGATAATGTACTAAATTGTCATATACATACTTTAGCATACTAAAGCGTTATTGTAAACCATAATTTAATTTATCTATTGCAAGGCCTATCTCATCTATGTCAATCCTACTGCAGCTAACCAAAAACATGGCTGAATCCGACCCTGAATCTACTATGTTTACACATACATCGCCTTTCTTTAGTTTATCTTCTAGATCCTTTCCAGAAAGCTTCACTCCTATTTCCATTCCGCTTTCACCCATAAAAATGCTTGCATCATCTACGAATACCTTTTTTAATCCCTCATACATCAGCTTTCGTTTTTCTTCGTACAATCGTCTCATCTTTTTGATATGTCTGTTAAGATGACCGTCTCTCAGGAAAGATGCCAGCGCAATCTGCTCTGCGATGGAAGCAGTCTGATTATATAGATGCTTTATTCCATCGTATTCTTTTCTAACACCCTTAGGCAAAATCAAAAAACTGATTCTGACACTAGGTAGTAAGACTCTTGAAAATGAACCTAAGAAGGCAATATTCTCCCCGCCTGTCATGGCATACAGACTTGGCGTAGCCTTATTTGAAAATACAAATTCGTTTTGATAATCATCCTCAATGATAAGATGATTGTTAATTCTGGCATGGTCGATTAGCTCATGACGTCGTTTCATGGTCATAACCTCGCCCCATTTTGTCATATAGGAAGGTGTAACATAGATAACGTGACATTCTTTATTTCTATAGTTTACTTCATAGCCTGCGTTCTTAAATATAGTGGCACCATCAGCAAAATTCTTCGTTGGAAATGATATGGTTTTCTCCCCTGGAATAAGGGAAATTAGAAGTGATAATAGACTTTGAAAGCCCGCCCCAATTACAATATCATCTGCACTGCAAATGATATTTCTTGTTTTTCGAACGTAAGCTGCTATCTCCTGGCGCAAATCCTCCTCCCCCTGATTATTAGGATAATTAAGCAGTCTTTCCTCCTGTCTAAGTGCAGATTTCATGTATCGTCTCCAGAGCTGCAGGCAAGACACTGTTTTGTCCTCACCAATAACAGCCAGGTCGTAGGTGTATTCTTTACTTTCTTTTTTGTTTCCTGAGATGACCTGATTATTCTCATTTTCTATTCGTAAGACCATGTCAGATACAAAATATCCCACCTTCTCCACTGAATAGATGTAGCCATCTGCCGCCAGCTGTAGATATGCTGTTTCTATGGAGGTTCTACTTACATTTAAAGTACGCTCCGATTCTCTGATGGAAGGCATTCTGTCCCCTGTCTTTAGGCTACCATCCTCTATTTGCTTTACATAAAAGCTATAAACCAGTTCATATACCTTCATATCTGTCCCCTTTTTTATTGCATAATTTGCGCATTTTTTTAGTTACAGCTTAGTGCTATTATAGCTTCAACATTCAAAAAATGAAATAGCGCTTTTTCAAATTTCACTTGATGAGGAGGACTAGATAATGAGATTAAAAACAGACACCACAAAAGTAACAATCATCGCGGCATTGTTTGCTGCACTTACCTGCATCGGCACTATGATTATCAAAATACCAACTCCTACTAACGGCTACATACATCCTGGAGATGGTTTCGTATTACTGTCGGGCTTACTGTTAGGGCCAGTATGGGGAGCATTGGCCGCTGGGTTTGGTTCAGCACTTTCGGATTTGATTGGTGGATATTTTATTTATGTTCCAGCCACATTTATTATTAAGGCACTTACAGCCATTACAGCCTATTTCATTTGCAAGCCTATTGCAAAACATATACATACAAAAACAGCCCTACCAGCACTAATCATTAGTGGAGTAGCTGGTGAGGCTGTCATGGTTTTTGGTTATTTTGTTTTTGAAATATTTATGCTTTCGGTTTTAAATGATGTTACTCTTTCTGCAGGTGTTATTGCATCCCTTGCAGGAATCATTCCAAACATCATCCAGGGTATATTCGGAGTGATTATATCCTCTGTTTTGTACCCCTTACTGCGCAGGTGCCTGCGCAGTAACAACACCGGTTTCGTTTGTCTGATATAACATGTTTCCAATCTGTACTATCTGATTCTTAACAAGCTTACCATCTGCGCCAAACAAATACTGCTGTGCGCCAACCTTCATAACCTGGTTTCTAATAATGATACCTGTCTTATCATCTGCGTAGTAGATGTTTCCATCCTTAGCCTGGAATACACCCCTTACCATTGCACCGTTGTCTGCAAAGTAGAATGGGTTATTTCCAACCTGCTGGAAACCTGTCTGCATCTTTCCATCTGGTCCAAAGTAATATGTGTTACCGTTAACAACGTATGCACCAATCTGCATCTGACCTGCTTCGTTGAAGTAGTAAACGCTTCCGTCGATAGCTGCAAGTCCTGTTGTCTTGTGAGCATCCTTAGGGTCTAAGTAGTATGTGCCAGTAGCATCTGTCCACCATCCCTTGTAAAGCTTACCATTGTCTGTTGGGTTGAATAAGTATGTGATGCCGTTAACATCTACCCAACCTGTCTGTAAGTAGCCCTGCTCGTTGAAATAGTAAATATCCTTGTCGATAACAACAAGTCCCTTTACCATGTGACCATCTGTTGTATCTAAGTAACGTGTACCAACTGCTGGGTCTGCCCACCAGCCTGTGTACAACTTACCGTTTTCTGCTGGGTTGAATAAGAATGTGTTACCACCTAAATCAATCCATCCTGTCTGAAGCTGTGCTGCTTCGTTGAAGTAATAAATACCCTTGTCGATTGTATTAAGACCTACTACAGCATTACCTGTCTTAGGTGCAAAATAATATGTTCCTGTAGGATCTGCAAACCAACCATATGTAACAATACCGGTAGCTGGGTCTGTATGATATTTAGTTCCTGCAATATCTACCCAACCAAACTGTCTACGGAAATTGTTAAAGAAGAAAACATTTCCTGCTCCAAGGTCAAGTAAACCAAGCTGTGGAATGAAAGCTGTGTAATCCTTAGCAGCAATGTTCATATCCACTCTTCCGTTGACACCTGCTACTGCTCCGCCTGAAGAATACTGCCATAAAGCCCAACCAGGAATATCGTTATGATCTGAATACTGAGCTATCCATTTGTCATAAGCAAGAGCTGATGTGAAATGTGTCTTGTAAAAGTTTGCGTAAGTATAAACTATTGGTGTATAACCCGCCTGTGAAATAATGCTACAGAATGTGTTAGCCATTGCTGTACATGTGTTAGGGTCTAAACCTTTTTGTGTCTTATCCTCAATATCAAAAGCAACTGGGAAGTTAATGTTGTATGGCTCTATCCACTGAAGAACCAAAGCTGCTTCCTGAGCTGCTGCTTCTACACTTGTTGCATATGAATAAACATACACACCTGTACGAATACCTGCAGCCTGTGCACCCTGTACATTAGCTGCGAACATTGGGTCAATACCACTCTTTGTGCTTCCAACCTTAACGAATGCATAGGAAACACCCGACTGAGCAACTGCCGCCCAATTGATTGCTCCCTGATACTTAGAAACATCGATTCCTTGCGCCCCCGCAGCCTTAGCTGTAACTGGCACTGACAAAGTCATGCATACAGCCAGTAAAAGTGCCGCTACAGACTTAAATAACTGTGAAGTCTTTAATTTTTTCACTACCAATACCTCCTAAATTTTTCACTAACCTTATTATAATGTTTCATATTCCCCAATTAAAGGTTTATTATGAAAACATTTTTACATTTGGTGTCTTACCACCTTGTATTCATCCCCATTTACGAAATATGGACATTCGTTGTAATGACCTGTTACCAGTCTTACATAATCATCCTCGTCCATATCCATTTCACAGTAGTACTGCTCGTCCTCTTCGTCCCAAACAAAGTTGTTACAATATTCGCAAGCTATGCTGCCTGATTTTTTTACTTTACTATTACGAGCCATCTGATGAATCCTCCAATTATAACTGCAAGAAGAATTGCTCCAAGCATTATGGCATACTGATACTGCTGATGTGCCTTACCCCATTTGGTATTGCTGATACCGATGTAGATTGTAAGACCAGCCATTATCGCAATTACGTTAATGATCATATTAACTGTATCCATTATTAACACCCTTTAAAATAAGCTAGCAATAAGCATAATGATTTTTGTTCCAGCGCCCATGATAACACCAGCAAGAACTACGCCTGCCATTGTTGCCTTAACGCTCTTCTTGAAATCCATATCAAGGATTGAAGCTGCAAGTGTACCTGTCCAAGCACCTGTACCAGGAACTGGAATACCTACGAATAAGAATAATGCAACATAAAGACCATTACCTGCCTTTTCCTTAAGCTTCTCGCCACCCTTGTGTCCCTTTTCAAGACAGAATGTAAAGAATCCTCCGATAACTGGCTTATCCTTACCCCACTCAAGAACTCTTCTTGCGAAGAAGAAAATGATAGGCATAGGAATCATGTTACCGATGATTGCGATGATGTAGCTCTGAAGAAGTGGCATGTTGTTAGCAACTGCATAAGGGATTGCTCCTCTAAGCTCAATCAATGGTACCATGGAAATCAAAAATACTACTAAATAATTAATCATTAAAACTAAACTCCTTTTATTATCTTACTTAATTCATCTATAAACACCTGCATCTCCTCATCTGTTCCGATGCTAATACGCAGATAGTTTGAAATACGTTCTGGCTTAGAAAAATATCTTACATATATTCCAGCCTTTTTAAGCTCCTCAAAAATATAAGCAGCTTCAATAGATTCGTGCTTTGCAAAAATAAAATTGCTCTTTGAATCTGGAAAAGTAAATCCCAGTGTGGAAAGCTGTTTCTTAGTCCATTCTCTAGTGTTGATAACTGCCTCAAGCTTTTCCTTGAAATAGCTGTCATCCTGAATAGACGCAACGCCTGCCGCAAGTGTAATGGAATCCATTGTATATGAATTAAATGAAAACTTGCAGTCAGACAGATATTTGATAAGCTCTTTTCCACCGATGGCATAGCCTATACGATTTCCAGCCATGGCTCTTGATTTTGAAAATGTGCGAACCACTAACAGATTATCGTATTTACGAACCAGGTCTATGCAGGACTTTGAACCAAAATCAACGTAAGCCTCGTCAATGATGACCACGCATTCAGGATGGTTCTTTACTATGTTTTCAAAAAATGAAACTGGCTCTGCTATACCTGTTGGAGCGTTAGGATTTGGAATAACAATACCACCACAAGGATTATCGTAATCATCTGGTTTAATTTTAAATGCCTCATCCAAGCTCTTTTTTTCGTATGGTATTCTGAATAAATCAGCCCAAACATCATAAAAAGAATATGTAATATCTGGGAATAATACTGGCTTTTTGGAATTAAAAAATGTAAGGAAGCTCATTGCAAGAACATCATCTGAGCCAACTCCTACAAAAACATTTTCCGCATCAAAGCCATGATATTCTGCGATTGCAGAAATCAGATTACTACAATTAGGATCTGGATATTTCCTAAGTGTATCAAGCTTTACATTAGAAATAGCTTTACCCACCAAAGGACTTGGTGGGTATGGATTCTCATTTGTGTTAAGCTTTATTACTTTTGTTTTAGGCTGCTCGCCTGGTGTGTAAGGTACTACTTCTCGAACGTTTTCTTTCCAACTAGTCATATTTGCCTCACATTCAATAGAAACTATGGTGTCACAACTGTTCCATCTGCAGGTGCTACCTCACCCGCTGCAGCTGCCGCGTCTGCTGCCTGCTGCTTTAATACCTGAAGTGTAAGCTCTGCGTTAACAAGATCCTGGTAGTTTGTAACTAACGCCTTCTGCTCATCTGTTAAAGCTTCGTACTGAGCTCTTGCCTGTGCAATAGATGGTTCCTGATCTACTGATGTTACAGGGCCAATATTTGTGATTAAATCTATTACGTTAAGCTGAGGATTTTGAAGCTTGTAGTTCTCCTCTTCAGTATCACCTGTATAAAAAACAATAACTGGCCAGCCTGCCTCAACGATATCATATATCTTTTCAGCTGCTGACAATGGAAGGTTAACACATCCGTGGCTTCCGCCTGTTTTATATATATTTCCGCCAAACTTTGAACGCCAAGTAGCATCATGTAAGCCTTCGCCCATGTTAAATGGCATCCAGAAATGAACGTGAGATTCGTAATTGTCACCCTTAAGTGTAGCTTCTGTTTGTTTGTAAGCTATTGGGTACACACCTGTATGTGTGCCATGGTTTCCTGCAATCTTGCCAGAAACACAAGGTGTGTCAAAGACCATAACGCCGTCCTTGTAAACATATACGTGCTGCTTTGTAAGATTAACCTCTACGTAGGAATTACCATAATCGTGTTCACCATGGCTGGTTCCATAATATAGATATGTAAAATCACGTGTTACGTCTTTGCCGCCTTTGAAATCAGCAATGATGGCATCGATTTCGCCGTCGTATGCAATACGCCAGCCAAATGAACCAGCAGGTACTGTGATTTCCTCGCCATCTGTTGTGGTGAATTCCTTTTTCTTGCCGTAGGTATTATATTTGTCACCCATGGCATTTACATATTCACCAATTGCATCTCTATCAAAGCCTACCTTGAACTTATCGTCCCAATTAAAGAATGAAGCCTTGGTCTCCTTAGGAATATCCTCAGTGATACCTTCCCCAAGGTCGTAATGAATATCAATATCCATATATTTATTAAGCTTATCAACAGCAGCCTTAATGTTAGCATCATCGGCCTTAACATCAGGCTTGTTGTAGCATGTACCATCTGCAATGTTAATCTCTTCTTCAAGATTTTCTACAGCATAAATGATGGCTTCCTCAACGCCCTCTTGGTCTATTCTATCTCCATAAACCTCGTCGACAATAACCCATTTATCACCATCAAATGTTATGTAAGCATCTTCAGATTCCTTGGTAGATTTGTGATTGCTGAAATCAAGGCTTTGAGCTATGGCCTTAACCTTAGAAGCATCGTAGGAATTACCTGTAGCTGTGTAGTATTCAGCTGGAACAATTAAACGACCAATCCAGTTGAAACCAGTCTGCTTATCAAGAATGTCCTGAACCTGTGATGCATCGTAATTAACATCAACTCCTAAATCGCTGGAGTTTACATCGTTAACTACATTGCCATCAGCATCCTTGAAGGAAATGGTATATTTATCAGCATTTGTAACGATTTTATTGTATGTGCTTTCGGCACCAAGAAATGATGCGCCAACACCATTCACTTTACTTCTAATGTAAAAATGATTTCTAAAAAATAGACTTCCAATAAGATATACAACTAAAATAGCAGCGCAAATAATCCCGCATCTGATAACTGTAGACCTGTCTAGTCTATAAGATTTAAACTTATTCTTCTTACGCTTTTTCATTAAGGTTACCTTCTATTATATGTATATACAATAACTCCGTTTCATAGTTTACAAGATATTGTGAATTAAAAACAACTAAACTTTTTTACTATTGTAGGAGTTTATTTGACTATTTCCTCCTAAAGGTCTTTAATTCCTCGATGGAAAACTCGTAGGCCTCATTACAGAACTGGCATTTCACCTCTACTGGCTTGCCATCAGCAATGATTTCGTCCATATCTTCCTTGCCGAGTGAAGCAAGACTTTTGATGACTCTGTCTCTAGAGCAATCGCACTTGTAGCCTACTGGATAAGTCTCCATAAACTGTAAATCAAGACCAGCAAGAACTGTTTCAAGCATCTGCTCTGGTGTCTTACCGCTTGAAAGCATATCTGTAACAGATGGAAGTGTCTTAAGGTTTTCCTCAATCTTTTCGATTACTTCCTCTGGTGTAAATGGCATAAGTTGAATGATGAATCCACCTGCGCAGTTAACAGTGTTGTCCTTGTTCATAAGCACTCCAAGTCCAACTGATGATGGAATCTGCTCTGAAACAGCATAGTAATATGTTAAATCCTCAGCGATTTCACCTGTCTGAAGCTCTACTGTTCCAACGTAAGGCTCCTTTAAGCCCATATCCTTGATAACTCTCATGATACCAAGGTCGATGGCGCCGCCTACATCAAGCTTGCCGTTCTTTGGTGGTAAATCTACAACTGCTACATTAGGGAATCCCTTAACCTCTCCCTTGCTGTTGGCAGTAACTGTAATTCCCTTTAATGGGCCACTTCCCTGAATCTGAAGTGTAACAAGGTCGTCCTCGCCCTTAAGCATTACACCCATCATCGAGCCAGCTGAAAGCATTCTTCCAAGTGCTGCTGTAACTATAGGTGATGTGTTATGACGTTCTCTAGCCTCTTCTACCATATCATGGCTGGTGATGGCGAAGGCTCTGATTGAATCGTTTGCTGCTGTTCCTCTAACTATATAATCACTCATTACTTTATTACCTCTCTTGCTATAAAATACAATCTATCACTATCTTCTGTAGGTGGTTTCATAGTTGAAACGTCTACCACCTCCAGAAGCTGTAGCCCACTTTTTTCTATGGAAGCTTTGATTTCATCCACTGTGAATGCATGCTGAAGATGCTCCTCTTCGTATCTGTCGAAGGTTCCTTCTTCATTCATGTCATAGATGGTTAGATAATAGAAATTATCTCGGGTGGCTTCATCGTAATCGTTCTCCCAGATAAAGCTACCCTCCTCACGATTTTCTGCAATCGTGCTGCTTCCAAGCTTTTTGTAATAATGTTCTGTCTTAACATCGAAAACAAACAATCCCTTAGGGTCAAGATAGTTGTTTGCCAGCTTGCAAACTGTAAGAAGCTCGTCCGTATTCTTAAGATAGTTCATACTATCGCAAACACTAACCACTGCACCTACGGTACCGTATAGTTCGAACTCCTTCATATCCTGACATAGATAAAGGATTCCATCGGAATCCTCCATCGCCATTGCTTCCATCAGCATGTCATATGATATATCTATACCAATCATGTCATAGCCCATTTTCTTAAGGCGTCTGGTCATCTGGCCAGTTCCGCAACCCAAGTCGCAGACTATTTCCATTGGCATATTATATTTTTGAAAAATCTCTTTAATGTTGTTAGCCCAGTCATCATACGGAATGTTATCCATAAACATGTCGTAGACTGAAGCAAAGCCTGTATAAGCTTCCATTTAAACCCTCTTAGATAAAAAGCCTGTTATCTTTCTAACTATATCAAAATCGTTCTGAATCTCTTCCACCTTTAGACGATTCTCCTCTGAGAACCCTACTAATATATCATGATTTGCTTCTGCAAGGTAGTCCATAATACCATCAATATCACTCTTTATATTCTTAGGGCATTTGATGTAATGACGTTTTCCAGCTGTGATGTAAAGTGTGTATGTGATGGAAAAATGATGCCAAAGGAATTTGTGCATGGTGGAATACTTATAAATCCAAATTATAGCATCAATTGGAACAATAGCAACACCATAGCTACTAGTTTCGATGAAATAGTGTTCAGTGATGAACATATCCTCTGTTGCCAACTGTGGAAGTGTTGCAAGCTCCTCCTCTGCCTCAGCCAAAATAGCTGATGGCTTTCCGTATGCCCTGGTCTTTCGAACAGGCATAGATATTACTGGAAATGCAATATATAAACAATAAATGATAATTGATGCGATGCTATAGAGTCCCAATATAATATAGAAAAGTTCAAATAGTTCAGCTGCTGCTCCAGTGGCATCTGGCTCGGATATTGAATATGAGGATACTGTAGATAGTATTCCGTTTTCGTTCCAATTCAAATCGTTAGCAAGATTTGTCAATAATGTTCTGGTAGCGGCTGAATCGTAAATGATTTCACCCTTGATAGAAATATCCTCGATGATTGGTGTGCCCTGCTCACAGGATTCTGGATCAAGCAATACTACTACGCATTCTGAATTAATCATTGTGTAGTAGTAATAGCCCCTGGTTCTATCCAGCCATTTGCTGGTATAGCCTGTGAAATATAGATTGTGCAGATTAAATCTTGCGAAATGCTCCTTGGAATTATACATATCGTAAAGGCTTACCTGCTCCGGCTCGTACATCTTTGGAAAGATTAGCTCCTTTACCGGGAATATGATTCCAAGGGCAAGCAAAATCACTAAGAAGATAACAGGAGCATAAAGCTTGCTTTTATAATATGTCTTTATTGACCTTGTAATTAAATGCTCCAAAGAATCCATAATTGCTCCATTATCTGTGTGCTTCAAACCACTGATAGATATCCTGGAAAACCTGTTCTCTATCTAACTCGTTTAAAATTTCGTGCCTGTCGCCCTTATAAAGCTTAAGTGTAACGTCCTTTATTCCTGCTGCTTTGAATGATTCGTAAGCTGCTGTAGTTCCCTTGCCTAAATTACCAACTGGGTCAGCGTCTCCCGAAACAACAAGAAGTGGAATACCCTTTTTCATCTTCGCTACACATGCCTTAGTGCCGACATATTTTGCAGCTTCTACCAAACCCTTGTAGGCATTAAGTGTAAACATGAATGTACAATATGGGTCGTGATAGTAGTTTTCTACGTTTCTAGTGTTTTTAGAAAGCCATGAATTGCCGTAATCCTTGCCGTAGCAATCATAACGACGGTATGGCTTACTGTAAGACATATCTCTCACAAGAGCGCTGCGATATTTCTTACCCTTGAAAAGAGATAATATTTTAATAACAGCCAGGCCTGCGTTGCAGGTTGCTGCTGATTCCTGACCTGTTCCCATGATAACAGCACCTGTTAAACCATCCAGGTAAGCTGTTTTGTCAGCCAAGAACTTACGTACCATATATGAACCCATGGAATGACCTAGGATGAAATATGGAAGTGTTGGATATTCCTTCTTGGTAATGGCGTAGTGATTGTAAATATCTCCAACCATATCCTCAGCTGGATGCTTTCCTGTCATAACACCTAATTCATTCATGCTGGTAACAGACTGACCGTGTCCAATGTGGTCGTGTCCAACTACAACATATCCCTTAGATGTAAGGAATCTTGCAAACTCGTCGTATCTTTCTATATATTCAACCATTCCATGTACAAGCTGTACTACTGCGATAGGTTCACCCTCTGGTAACCATTTTCTGCAGTGGATTAAAGAATGTCCATCCTTTGAATTGAAGGCGTAAACACCTTGATTTTCCATGATTCGCTCCCTCTCTGTTCTTTCCTAATTATCTTACTTATTTTATATGATTTATCTGTTATATTCAATTAAAATACTTTACTATTTAAAGTTCTCAATAATTATCTGGACAATACGATTTCCTCTAAATTCGTTGATGGACGGTTCGTACACAATGTCCACTTTAACGCCTCTTGAATTGCCGGAAAACAGTCCCTGCCAAGCACTGTCTCCGTACTTTTCAATGATAGTTTTTTCCAGTTCTTCCACGCCTCTAAACATCAGGGCTGTCATAGTGCCGCCATTTTCAGTCTGCACTGTCATTCTAAGATACTGACCTTCCTTTCCCATGTATGCCATCTTTAGGATTGGGATGTTTTTCAGTGCAAATAGAGGTTTGTTGTTTCCGGTACCAAAAGGCGCCAGCATATCAATGCTATCAATCAAATCCTCTGTAATATAGGCTAGTGGCATGTCGCAATCGATTTTGATAATCTCCTGCATGTCATCCTCTGTAAGAGTGCAGTTTTGATTAAGTCTGGTTCTTAATTCATCTATCTTTTCCTTTGGAAGAGATACGCCTGCTGCCATAGGATGACCACCGAATTTGGTAAACACATCCTTTACAGCTGTAAGCTCTTCGAACATGTTGTATGCAGGGATGGAACGACCACTGCCCTTGGCACCTTCTTCAGCATCAGTGATTACAAGAACTGGCTTGTTGTAGGTTTCTCTGATTCGGCCTGCAACTATTCCAGCCAAGCTTTCGTGTAATTCTGGAATGTAGATTACAAGAACTCTGTCGTTTATTAAATCTGTTGTTTCTATCTGTTCCTTTGCCTTGTCTATGCCGGTTTGAGTCATGTTCTTGCGCTGACCGTTAAGTTCTACCAGCTCGTTAGCCATGGCCAGTGCCTTTGCCTTATCCTCTTCCATCAATAGTTCGATGGCACGGCCTGCTGTATCAAGTCGTCCGCTGGCATTAAGGCATGGGCCGATGATAAAGCCTAAGTGATAACAGCTTAAAGGCTTGTCCTTTAGTTCTGTTCTTGCCAGAATAGCGTTTAAGCCAATGTTATCTGTTCTTTCGATTGCCTTTATTCCGTGATAAACAGTGGCTCTGTTTTCGCCCTTTAGCTCCATTACATCACAAACAGTGGCAATGCTGGCAAACTGCAAAAATGCATCTGCCTTTTCCTTTTCTATTCCAAGGAATTCATAAAGGACATCTACAAGCTTCCATGCAACCTGGGCACCGCAGATGCCTTTGAATGGATAATTACAATCATCTCTTTTTGGATCAACTACTGCATCGGCATTTGGAAGCATCTGGATTTTGGTTACCCCATCTTCTGCTAATTCAAATGGGACCTCGTGATGGTCTGTCACCACAAAGGTCATGCCAAGCTCCTTTGCAAGATTGATGGCAGGAGCTGCGGCAATACCGTTATCGCAGGTGATGATAAAGCTAATGCCCTCATCATAAGCAGCCTGAACCATCTCTGGATTGATACCGTAGCCGTCTATCATTCTGTGAGGAACTGCGTAATCCACATCTGCCCCAACCTCTCTTAGGGCTGTAGTAAGTATGTAGGTAGACATAATTCCATCCACATCATAATCTCCAACTACGCGAATCTTCTGCCCCTCATCAATTGCCTCCATCAAAAGCTCGCAGGCTTCGTCCATGTCTGCAAACAAATGTGGGTCAGGCAAATTATTCAATGTAGGATGAAGATATTCCTCCATCTCCTCATAAGTAGTAAGCCCACGATTCACCATAAGGCGCACAATAACTGGGTCCACCTTAAGCTTCGCGCTAAGTGTAGCGTAATCTGCGGCTTTGCGTTGTAATATCCATTTACTCATAAATTATCTCCAAAATCTAAAATAACCTCCCCCTTTCGGGGAAGGTTTCTCATTTATGCATATTAAGCTAAAGCAGCTGTAATAATAGCCATTGAGTATACTTCCTGTGCATTGCATCCACGAGATAAGTCGTTGATTGGTGCGTTAAGTCCAAGAAGGATTGGGCCGTAAGCATCAAAACCACCAAGACGCTGTGCAATCTTATATCCGATGTTACCAGCATTAATATCTGGGAAGATGAATGTGTTAGCATGTCCAGCTACTGTTGAATCTGGGCACTTTGTCTTTGCAACACGTGGAGAAACAGCTGCATCGAACTGAAGCTCGCCTTCGATATCAAGTGTAGGATACTTCTCCTTAGCCTTTGCTGTAGCTTCACGCATCTTATCAACATCCTCGCCCTTTCCAGAACCAAGTGTTGAGTATGAAAGCATAGCGATCTTTGGATCAATACCAAAAATCTTAGCGCACTCTGCTGTCTCACCAGCGATTTCAGCAAGCTCATCAGCGTTTGGCTTAATGTTGATAGCGCAGTCACCCATTGCAAGAACTTCTCTATCACCTGTAGCTGAGTTACGAACCATGATGAAGCATGAAGATACGATGCTGTTGCCTGGCTTTGTCTTAATAACCTGAAGAGCTGGACGAACTGTATCAGCTGTAGAGTATGTAGCACCACCAAGAAGTGCATCAGCAACACCCATCTTTACAAGCATTGTACCGAAGTAGTTAGCCTGCTTACATGTTGTAGCTGCCTGCTCCATAGTAACGCCCTTAGACTTTCTAAGCTCGCAGAAAAGCTCGCACATCTCGTCAAATCTGTCGTAGTTATCTGGATCGATGATAACAGCACCACGAATGTTGAAACCAGCTTCCTCTGCTGCTGCCTTTACCTCTGCCTCTTTACCAATAAGAATTGGCTGTAAGAAATCAGAACCAAGAAGACGGCTAGATGCCTCAATAATACGTGGGTCTGTACCCTCTGTGAATACGATTTTCTTAGGATCCTTCTTTAGGATGTCAATTAATGCTCCAAATCCTGCCATTTTTAATTCCTCTTTTCTTTCTTTAAGTAATTATTTTTAACCTCTAGTAAAACCAAGGTGTTAGTTTTTCAAAACCACTTGATATGATACTACTTTTTTATGAAAAAATAGTGGTTTTCTGCAATGTTCTTAATTTTGTACTTTTTTGTATTTTTGTTAATTATTTGTCAATTATTACACACCCAAAATTCGTGTTATAATGCCTTCTAGAAAATAGATTGAAGAGGTTATTATGCTTTATAGAAAACAAACGGGATACGATGAGTTTAAGTGCATAGCTGATAAATGTCCGAAGAGCTGCTGCATTGGGTGGCAGATTGTGATTGATGAGGACAGCGTTAATAAATACACGGATACTTCCGGGAATTTTTCTGATAGGCTGAAGGCTGGCATAGATTACAATGAGCAGTGTTTCAAGCAAAATGTCACCAGATGTGCAATGCTTAACGATAATGGGCTTTGCGATTTGCAGTCTACGCTTGGAGAGGATTATCTTTGCAATACTTGCAGGATGTTCCCAAGGCACATTGAGGAATTCCAGGATATTAGGGAATATTCACTGTCACTGTCCTGCCCTGAGGTGACCAGGATGATGATGGAGCCAGACTTTGAGTTTGGGATAACCGAAACCGAGGATGAAGTTTGCGATAATCCAGAGGAATTCGAAGATTTTGATTTTATGCTTTACGACAAGCTGGAGTATGCCAGAGATAAAATGTTTGCGCTTGCAAAGGAAACCACTCTTCCACTGCAGGAGCGAATGAATATCATTGCCTGTATGGCCCTAAAACTGCAGGAGTTTTATGATGAGGGCGATATTTTTGAAATGGATGATGTGACCGCTGATGATACCTTTGAAACTACAGGCACCAGCGCTATGCTATCTTTAGATAATTGCATCAAGGGCTTTGATGCCCTAATCGAAATGGAGGTTTTGGAGGAATCATGGCGAGATTCTATTAAAGCTGCCAAAGCATTTTGGATTGGGCATAAAGAAAGCTTCACCACCTGGAAGGATACCATGTATCCAGCGGCTGAAAAAGAATTTCTGTTTGAAAAGATTTTAGAATGCCTGCTTTATACCTACTTCTGTGGTGCAGTCTACGATGGTCAAATCTACGCCCGCACCATGATTGCAGTTCAAAGCACTCGCTGGCTTATGATGTTAGATGCAGCAAGCAGCCAGGAGCTTGCAAAAACCATCTACCTATATTCACGAGAGGTAGAGCATTCTGATTTGAATGTAAATGCACTTATAGAATATTTTGAAGATGAATTATAAGTAGCAAAAAGAGGAGCGTCCAATTTGAACACTCCTCTTTTTTCGTGACTGAAATGAAATCCACGTATCTATTCCTTATAAATTAATCTATTCAACAGTAACAACCTTTGCAAGATTTCTTGGTTTATCAACATCTAAGCCCTTATCGGCAGAAACATAATAAGCATATATCTGAAGTGCTGCTATTTCAGGGAATGTCATATATTCATCCTCTAAATCAGGTAATCCAATTACATGATATTCTTCTGAAAAATCTGCCTTAAATGAATCCTTTGCCAAAAGTACCACATTAGCCCCTCTGGCCTTGACTTCCTTAACATTTGATAATGCCTTAGATACAAGCTTAGTCTGAGTAACTGCTGCAATGACAGGTGTTCCTTTTGTAATCAATGCAATTGGGCCATGCTTCAATTCACCGGCAGCATAAGCTTCAGAGTGAATGTAAGATATTTCCTTAAGCTTCAAGGCACCTTCCATAAGAACCAGATAATCTAACCCTCTACCTACCATAAATAAATCTGGGCAGGTGATAACCTCTTTAGAAAGTCGATGAATGCTGTCCTTTTCAGCAATCACTCTGGCTATAGCATCAGGAACCAGTCTTAGCTGTGCGATAGCGTTCTCATAATCTACTTCTGATAACTTTCCTCGTACAAGTCCAGCCTTGAGAGCCAGCATGTAAAACATCAACAGCTGAGTAGTGTAGGCTTTTGTACTTGCTACAGCAATTTCTGGGCCTGCGTCTGTATAAAGGCTCATATCTGCTACTCTAGACATGGATGAACCACGAACATTTAGGATTGCCACACATGTTGCACCTGCTTCCTTTGCTCTATTCAATGCTTCCAATGTATCGATAGTCTCGCCAGACTGGGAAACTGCAATGAATAAAGTGTCTGAGTCAAGAGCTGTATCAGAATATATAAACTCAGAAGCCATTTCTACTTCAGCAGTTATGCCGCACCATTTTTTCAAAAGCTGCGCGCCCACCATACCAGCATGCAACGCTGTTCCACAGGCAACAATACATACTCGGCTAAAATGCTTAAGGGCCTTATCAACTTCACCATTAAAGCCAAAATTAACATCGGAATCCACAATATAATTGCTAAGAATTCTGCGTAAGCAATTTGGCTGTTCATCTATTTCCTTTGCCATGTAATATGGATAGCCCTGCTTTTGGGCAGAAGTAGTGTCCCAATCCACCTTTGTGAATTCAACATCTACTGGGTTGCCTTCAAAATCCTCAACAGTATAGCCTGATGCATTCATTGTAAGAATAACATCTTCATCCAAAACAAAATACTCTTTTGTGTATGCGTAAACTGCTGCTGGGTCAGATGCCAAAATAGCCTGATTGCCAGTGTGCGTCACAACAACAGGATTTACATTTCTAACAGCAAAAATAGTATCTGGGATGTCATCAAACATAATTACAAGAGCGAAAGTTCCCTGTAATTTTGTCACTGTTCTTTTGATAGCTTCTTTAGGATTTCCTTTATAGAATTTGTTCAGAAGTGCCGCAACGACCTCGGTATCTGTTTCTGATACAAGCTGCTCTGAAAGCTCGTACTCTTCCTTCAAAAGGGCATAGTTTTCAATGATGCCATTATGAACAAGAGTAACCTTTCCCGATTTATGAGGATGGGCATTCACATCGCTAACTCCACCGTGAGTAGCCCATCTAGTATGACCAATACCGCAGCTAAAATTAACGTCTGATTCAGGAATAATTCCTCTCAGATCATTAACTCTGCCCTGGCATTTGTATACTACTGACTGGCCATCGCCTTTTTCACGAACTGCGATTCCAGCACTGTCATAGCCTCTGTATTCTAACAGCTCAAGTCCGTCCAAAATTCTTGCTAAAGCATCATTTCCTATATATCCAATAATTCCACACATATTTAATTCCTCATTCTTTCTATAAAATGCGACTTTGTCGCTTACAATCAAAACATGCCTATCGCATCATCTCTGTTTTGCAGTTACCTGCATATTTAACAATGCGTGCGCGCTAGGCTGCACGGGAGGGCACCCGCCGAATTTTCGATAATCCCTCCTCCTCGTTAACCAGCATCAGCTGGTGCATGGCGCTAAAACGAGGAATAAATACGTGAATTTCGCCTTATTCAATTTTCAATCTACGATAGACTGTATTGTAGTAGAACTGTATATATAAGTCAACTTAAAAAAATAGCACTCAGGTCGCCCTGAGTGCATTTTTATTTTTGACTGATAACTCCGTTTTCATCCACTGCTACATTGCTAGAAATGCTTTCAACATAGCTGTAGCCGCTTGGGTCTACTGAAGTGCATGCATTACTTGCAGTTATAGGAATGATACGGTAGGTTACGGCGCCGTTTTCATCAACACTAAACTGTACCGCTCCGCCGCCACCTGATTTGATGGACTGATTAAAGATGAAGTTGCCAAGGCTGTAAAAAATAGGCTTACCGTTGTACATCTCCACTGGTTGCAGGCAGTGGCTATGCATGCCGATAACTGCATCAGCGCCAGCATCTATCATCTTGTGGCCGTCATTGGCCTGGTAGTCTGTAAGCTCTGTGGTGTGCTCCACGCCCCAGTGAACCATTACGAACAAGTAATCCACCTGTGGGCGGGCCGCTGCGATGGCATTTAATAAATCTGTCTCGTCGTAAAAGCAGAACTCACCTGGCTGTGAATTAAGCACGTTCCAGCTTCCTACTGGGATAACGTGGCTGGCTGCAAGAAAACCGTAGGTTCTTCCCATATCGTCAGTCTTTATGATAAGCTTGCTGGCTTCCTCTAGGCTGTTGCCGGCTCCTGTGTATTCAATTCCCGCATTAGTTAATGTGGTGAATGTGTCGGTAAGTGCATCGTGGCCAAAATCCAACACGTGGTTGTTGGCAAGACCTGCGATATCCACACCCAGCTCTCCCAAAATGCTAACATATCCAGGATTAACCCTGAATGTATACTGCTTGTCAGGAGCCTTCTGCCCTCTTTCAGAATAACAGAATTCATTATTTATCATTGTAAATGTAGAATCCCGAAGCAGCGACTGAACATCTGCAGATGCCACTCCGTCAATTCCTTTTGAATTATAAGCAGACTGGACATATTCACTGATTTCAACGTCACCGGTAAATACGATATTTGTAGTAGTCTGGGCTGGCGCTGGTTCCACCGCAGGCTCAGATTCTGCCACAACTTCCTTTTCTACAATAGTCTCCTGTGTCTGAGCTGCCACCTGCTTTTCATTACCAAGAGCCTTTTCAAAAAGGTCATCCCCTACAAAGTACCACCCCACAGCGCACACTAGCACTGCGATTAACATAGTATTAATCAATACCTTGAAAAATTTTTTCATATTCTACCCTCTACCTAAATTTATTTTTTTCTGGGTCGTAGTGGTAATCGATCATTGCAAGCTTTGCAATTATCTCATCACCATCTACTTCATTATCCTCAACCAATGCATCAAAGCTGCTGTAGTAATCACGAAGTGCTGTGTTTACAACAGACAAAAGCATCACTGGGTCCTTAGGAAAATTCATATTGCCTCCTATTCATTACATAAATCGGTCAATTAATCTTTTGCGACACGATTAAATCAATTATAATACATTTGTTATCAACTATAAAAGGAGAAGATGTATGAAAGAATTTTTAAAGAGAAAAAACATCGAGATTTCGGTGAAGCGTTATCTCATTGATGCCCTTGGCGCCATGGCCCAAGGTTTGTTTTGTTCACTTCTTATTGGAACAATCATAAATACAATAGGAACTCAGTTTGGAATTGGATTTTTGACAGTGCCTGTAGCTACTGTTGCAGGTGTTGATTACACTGTTGGCGGTCTTGCTACTGCAATGAGTGGTCCAGCCATGGCAGTTGCCATCGGCTATGCTCTTCAGGCCCCACCACTTGTACTGTTTTCACTTATCACTGTAGGCTTTGCATCTAATGCACTTGGCGGCGCAGGTGGCCCTCTTGCCGTTCTTTTTGTAGCAATCATTTCTGCAGAAGTGGGCAAGGCTGTTTCTAAGGAGACAAAGATTGATATTCTTGTTACTCCACTTGTTACAATCGGCGTTGGTATTGCCCTTTCCGCTTGGTGGGCTCCAGCACTTGGAAAAGCTGCAAGCTCTGTAGGAACACTTATCATGTGGGCTACTACAAAGCAGCCATTTATCATGGGTATCCTTGTTTCAGTTATCGTAGGAATCGCACTTACTCTTCCTATTTCTTCTGCCGCAATCTGCGCAGCCCTTTCACTTACCGGACTTGCTGGTGGCGCTGCTGTAGCAGGCTGTTGCGCACAGATGGTAGGATTTGCCGTGATGAGTTTTAAGGAAAATAAATGGGGCGGACTAGTTTCACAGGGAATCGGAACATCAATGCTTCAGATGCCAAACATCATCAAAAATCCTCGCATTTGGATTTCACCAATCCTTTGCTCTGCAATCACAGGTCCTCTTGCAACATGCTTGTTTAAGATGGAAATGAACGGCGCTGCTGTTTCATCAGGCATGGGCACCTGCGGACTTGTTGGTCAGATTGGTGTTTACACTGGCTGGGTAAATGATATTGCAGCCGGCACAAAATCAGCAATCACTGCAATGGATTGGCTGGGACTTATCCTTATCTGCTTCGTGCTTCCAGCAGTGCTTTGCCCACTATTTAATATGGTGGCTGTAAAGCT
The DNA here is from genome assembly GCA_902775195.1 of uncultured Pseudobutyrivibrio sp. Lineage (GTDB taxonomy): Bacteria > Bacillota > Clostridia > Lachnospirales > Lachnospiraceae > Pseudobutyrivibrio. The sequence continues at coordinate 7,626 of CACYLQ010000008.1, read as the reverse complement.
TGGTTGGGTAAAAGATGGCGATATGCGCCTAGAATAAAAATAGCTTCCCCCTTTTTCGGGGGAAGCCCCTTTTTTAAAGATTTGTTAATGGATCAATCTGTTCAAGTACGTTGTTCATGTCCTCAAACATGAATCCCTTCTTGGTAATCTTAACCTTAATATCCTCAATATCATTAGTTACATTATCGAAGTATCCACGGGAATCTTCAATGTTATCAGAAATGCTGTTGATAGAGCTCTCACAGTTTCTAAATACCTCACCCATCTGAACACTCTGATCAGTAACCTCATCAGCAACAGTCTTAATCTGGCCTACAACCTCCTGTGTCTCAACAACCTTTTCGTGAGAAGCCTCGATAGCTTCCTTGGTATGGTCAACGGATTCAACCAGACGATTATTGTTTTCATCCAAAGCCTGCATGCTTTCAAAAATAGATGTTACAACGCTCTGAATCTCTGTTGAAAGATTTGTTACTTCGTCAGCGACAACCGCGAAGCCTCGACCTGCCTCACCAGCACGAGCAGCCTCGATAGATGCATTTAATGCAAGAAGGTTTGTCTGCTTTGCGAAGCCACCAATCTGTTCAACCTTATCTCTGATTTCATCAAAGCTTGCCTGGAAGGCTTCGAAAACCTTTTCAACCTCTGCAATAGTATCTGAAACTGCACCAGAGCTTCGGTCAACGTTTTCCATTCCGTTATGAGAATCGTCAGCGGTCTGAACCAGCTTTTTAACAATTTCATCAAAGGCCTGTGTGATTTCCTCGATGGTCTTAAACTCATTTTGGAAATTTGCTACCGACTCAGAGATTGATCCATATTTATCCTCAACAACTGCAAAGGATTCTCTGATAGTTTCGATACCCTTAATAGTGTTGGCCTCCTCTTCCTGAAGCTTAGCCTTCTGTTCGATGGAGAATCGACCAACCTCCTTAATAGCTTTCATGCGAGATCTAATATCCGCCTTCTTCTCAGGCGTATTCTTAACCTCAACAACCTCTTCCTCTTTTTTCTTTCTACTAAAAAGTCCCATACTGACCTCCTGCAATTCTATTCAAAAACGGCGCAAACCATTGTCTGATTTACATGCTGTTTCTTGTACTGCTCACCACCACCAACAATTCCTACATGAGGACCAACGCTCTTCATGGCTGTAAGGAAATCAGTCATGTAGTTTCTCTGGTTAAATAACAAATGTCTATAAATACAATTTACAGAGAATATGAAAGAAATCTTTCCGTTTTCGTCTCGAATCTGACGTCTGGTTTCATCGCCGATAGCCTCGTAATCCTTAAGCTCAAGAATCTCAATGGTGTCATTCTCATTAATCTTCTTGTAGTTGATGAGAGAACCATTGTTACCAATGGCATAAGGGCTACTAATGAAGATTTCATTACCAATTACACGACCAAGTGGGCTGACTAAGACGTTATCAACAAGCTCTGAACGGCTAACACCTGCATCTTCACAATAAACATCAGCTGCAGGTCTTCCATCCAATGAAATAAGCTCCTTATTTGCAAGATTAACCTTAGTTGCAATATGTGTCCTACCGCATTCCATTGGTCCAAAGATATTCTCTGAATATGTTCTAATCTTTCCAGATTTATTTTTGATAAGGGCATAACAACATGCGTTTGGATAAAGAACACCATCAAGCATTGCATAGCCTGTAGCTCCTGCTGGGTAACCAAAAATAGTTCCACCAACAACAGGAATTCTTGCACGCTCCAATGCTACGTTCATGGTTGTTACCAAACGCTCCTCATCATTTGTACAAAATTCCAGGCAGACTGTATTGCTGTCACCAGCCTGAATTTTTGAAACCTTTTCTTCCATAGAAGCAATGTCAGCAATTGGTGCAGTTGAAAGATTACGAATGATGCCAACCTCTGCAGCAACATCACTTCCAAAGCACATTACAAGCATTCTTCTATCTGATGATTCCGATTCGTAATATGAAGTTGTGCTGGTGCCAATAAGTGGAACGCCCTTGAACTTTTCTGAAATAATTTCAGATGCTTCCTTTAAATGTTCGTAAGCGCATAATAAGACTAATAGATTTGGGTTATTTACTTTAGCGATTGCTTCTGCTACTGCCTGAGCGCAATCAGCTTTCATTGAAGTTCCTATTGATATTTGCATGCTGACTCCTTCCCAACTATAAATGGTTTCATATATATTGAAATTTATCACATTTTTGGCTCAAATGAAGTTTTTTCACATATATTTCATCAAATTATCAGATATTGAGAAGAAATCAACACTTTTAACTATAATATCTCTCTATATTTTCTATATTTCAAACAGTTTGCAGATATCCATCAGGCAATCTAGTCTGGCATATAATATCTTTTTGAGCTCCTCATCTGGCTCGGTTAAATCAGGAATCATAATTACATTACAGCCGGCGCCGTAAGCACTTATACAGCCATTTGGAGAATCTTCTACTGCGTAGGTTTCATCTGGAGCGATGCCAAGAGTCTCACAGGCGTAGGCGTAGATGTCTGGTGCAGGCTTGCCCTTTTCAACCATATCAGCGCAAACTACTGCATTAAAATATTCAAATAGACCTATCTTTTTAAGATATCTGTTGGCACGTTCTCTATCGTTAGCTGTAACAAGAGATATGAAAACATCATGGTCTCTAAGCCATTTCAATGTTTCTTTAGCACCTGGCTTAAGGGGAATTCCTGTTTCCTTAAGGATTTCCTCTACCATCACCTTGCGATACTCTCTGACTGCCCAATAATCAAAATCTTCGCCGTACCATTCCTTAAACTTTTCCACAGCAAATGGGCGGCCCAAGGAACGAAGCTCTAAGGGCTTTTCAGGAGTCATTTCGTAGCCGAAGTGAGCCAAAGTCTCAGGCCATGCCTTCTGATAGAATTTTTCTGTATCTGTAAGTGTGCCATCCATGTCAAATAACACTGCTTTTATGTTTTTCTTTTCCATATTTCGCATCCTCTTTTAGTATTTACGTTATGACTTTATCATTTACAACTGCCTCAGACAAGTGACTATAACTAAAAAGACCACCTTCGCTACCTAAAACCGATAGCGAAAGTGATCTTTTCGGGTTAAATCTATTATAGTTAGAAACGTTTACGCTTAATAAATAATCCTGCGCCTACTGCTGCAACGATTACAACAACCGCTACTGCAACTGGTGCTACTGGGAATGTAGAATTCTCAGCAGCCTTTGGCGCTTCCTCTTCAGCAATTTCTACAGGAGCTTCTTCCTCGGAAGAAGATTTCTCAACTTTCTTATCGCTAGCTGCCTCTGTAGTATCCTCTACAGTATCTTCTGTAGTATCTGCTGAAGTATCCTCTGTAGCCACCTCTTTATCCTCAGCTACAGCCTTCTTTGTAGATTTAGAAGTCTTCTTTGTAGTTGCATCTGCAGATTTTACTGTGCCTGCAAGTGGTACCTGTGGTTCTGCTACTGTTACAGCTGGCTTTGGAGCTACAGTGCCCTGTGATGGGCTAGCTGATGGTGTAGAGCCGGAACCGCTAGGCTGTGATGGTGTTACTGAAGGCGCTGGAGCTGGTACTGGAGCTGGTGCAACTGCCTTACCAAGCTCCTCGTCGCTAGGGCGAACTGTTGTAACAACAGGTTCATTATTCTGCTGGCCATTGTTATTATGAACAATATACTGAATCTCTACTGGGATTCTTACTGTTTCCTTAGCGCTGGCTGTCATTGGCTTGAATGCACTTGTAAGAACATCAATTACATTAGTGATAACTGAAATAACATCTGTTTCCTCAGCGCTGGCTGCCTCATTCTCAACAGCTTCGTCTGTAACTAGCTCTTCTGTAACTAACTCTTCTGTAACCGCTTCCTCTGTATCTGTTACTTCCTCTGAAGCATCAGCATCAGCATTATCCTCAACGATATCCTCAACCTCTGCATCAACATATCCTGTAAGATACTTGTTTTCTATATCGATTGCATGCCAACCGTTTCCGATGTGCATCATCTTCTTACCTGGCCATGCCTCAAATGGTTCGCCAGCTGATGTGCCATCATCCTTTTTAAGCCAAGCATACATATACACATCATCTGTATTAGTTGCATCAACCTTTGTGTAAAGTCTTGTGTATCCGTCAGCTACTGCTGGCTCTTCATCAACAGGCTTAGCCTCTGGCTCAGTTGGTTCTGGTTCAGATGGCTTTTCCATTCCAAGATAAGCCTCCACATCGCTCTTTGAAGCGAAGCCGTCTGTTGTGCTAGATGTGAAGAAAAGCTTGCTTCTTCCTTCCATTACATTGTCAGGAAGTTGTGTACCGTTACCATCATTAAAGATTAAATGTAAATCAGTGTTGTCAATTGCTTCGTTAGGTACGTTTGCTGCATACCAGCCACCGCCAAGACGTGTCATCTTTGTACCTGGCCAATCGCCGATGCAGTTGTTATAGTTACCGCCCCATGCATATACATACACATTATTCCATGCGTTTTCATCATAGAAATAAACTAATGTGTTTCCGTCTTTTTCTTCAATAGTCTCACCCTCTGAATGCTCAAAGTCGTAGGCTGCCTGCTCTGCTTCGGCCTTAGATGAGTATTTGTTGTTGCCCCAGAAATAAACCTTTGAGATGCTATCTACTAAAAGATTTCCTGTCTGAGAGCCGCCGCCAAAATCATTGAAGATGATATTGAAGTCTGAACCTGGCGCACTGTCGATGGTTAATTTCCACCAGTTATTACCAATGTTTTCAGCTTCTTTTCCAGGCCAGTCACCAAGCTTAGCTGAGCCCCATGCGTAGACGCCAACCTTTTCCCAGCCACGTGTGTTGTAGAAATAAACTGTAGTCTTGTCACCGTAAATACCAAGTGCCTCTGATGCCTCGTCCTTTGATGCAAATCTTTCTACCTTAAGGTTTCCACCAGGCTGCTCCTCGCTTAATGCGATATAGTTCTTAGACATATCACTCATGTCGATATTCTCTGTCTGAGTGCCGTTTCCGTTGTTGAAGATGATACTAAATGACTTGTCTGTCATCATCTTTACGTCTGCTCTGTACCAGTAGCCACCTTCGTTTTTAGCTGCAAGTCCTGGCCAGCCTCCAAATACCTGCTTGCCATCCTCATACCAGGCGTAGGCATATACTGTCTTCCATTCCTTTGTGTTGAAGAAGTAAACAGATTTTGTGATTACTCCTAAATCGTCCTCTGCTTCCTTCTTAGAAGAATAGATTTTTCCGTTTTCGCCAGTAACATACTTTCCTGTTTCTGGTGTGATGCTAAATTCATTTGATGTTTCATTTCCATCTGTGAATGTTATTTTGAAGCTAGCTTGTGGGATTGTAACCTTCCACCAACCATCGCCAGTATTATCGCAAGGATAATTAACGCCATCGCAATTAGCGCTGACATTGTCCCATTCTCTTGAGTTGAAGAAGGATAGCGTGGAATAGTCTCCCTCAGCCTGCTTGTCCAAAACAACCACTGACTGAGCTGGCACCTTACCAGTAATAGTTCCATCTGATACGATAAATAATCCATCGCGACCCTCTACAGAATCAAGGTAATTGCCATCTGCAAGATTTGTTTTCTCTTCAAGGTTAAACTCTGCATCTGATGCATTTACAATAACAACGCCCTTTGTTCCTCTTTCAATCATAAGAACTGAGTTGTCCCCTGCTGGGTTAACAAGATTCTCTGATTCTCCTGCCATTGCAGTTCTGAATTTGTTAACTGCAACAACCTGTGGGTCCTTGTAGATGTCGCTGCCTGCTGCACCAAGAACATTTTCGCCCCATGGGTTGTCCTTAGAGCTTCCCATTGGTCTGCTGAAGAATAATGGTGTACCATCCTTTCTTGCAGCGATGATAGACCATGCAAGGATAACATCAGTGTCATCTACTGTATTATATGATTTGTCATTGATGTAATTGTCGTGAGATTCTACCCAAGTAACCAGCTTGTCAGAATCTGCTGTATAGGTTACATCGCCCTTTACATCATCAGAAATCTTGTAGTTTTCAAGCTTCTTTGTTGCAACGTTACCGCTTGAAATTGCAGTTCTAAGGGCTGCACCGTAGTCGCTGGCTGTTGTGCCACCAAGCATATCCTGGTAAGCTGCGATACGTGCTGTATCTCCCTGAAGGACCTCGCCGTATACAAATAAATCTGAGTAATCCTTCTTTGCATTTTCATCCAAGTATTCCTTCATGTTTGGATAGAAATTGTTTCTGTCCTCATGACCTGCATATTCTGCTGGAACACCATCATCTGGAAGTGCAATATGCTTTGCAGTATCGATTCTGAAGCCGTCAGCGCCGCATGCTACGCAGTCTTCTAGGAATTCATAGAAATACTTCTGAAAAGCTTCGTTTTCTGTATCAACATCTGGAAGACCACCCATTGGGTCGTAGGTTGTTGATACACGGTCTGAATAATTCATTGCTCTGGATGTATCAGCACCGTTGATGTGGTAAAGATTATCCTTGCCACCAACTGCGTTAAGCAATCCATCACCAAGCTCATCAAATACAGGTGTTGTATGGTTAGGGTCGATATCAACGATAATGCCGATTCCATACTTTTCAGCCTCGTCACACATAGCCTTGAATTCGTCTCTGGTTCCAAGCTGATAGTTACCGATTACCCAGTCTGTAGGCTGATAGTGATAGTACCATTTTCCTGTGTCGCTAAACAGTGTAAGGCCAGGCTCTGTAGACAAGCACTCATTGATAGGTGATGTCTGAACAGCTGTGTAGCCTGCTGCTGCAATATCAGGAATGTTCTCTTTAATTGTGTTAAAGTTCCATGCAAAAGCATGTAAGATTGTTCCATCATGGATTGACTCTCTGCTGACTGCAGAAGCCGCATGAACTGTGTTTAAATCTTTGACATTAGTCGCTGCCAATCCTAGGTTGGTTGAACCTAAGAGTAATGCGAGACTAAGTCCGACCGAAGCGACGCGCTTCGCCCACTCTCCCATTTTCTTCATTTAATATAACCTCCCATTTTCCAGGACAGAAGCCTGGGTGAAATTAATATTGCGCAATTAGTTGCGCTACTTTATTTTACTGACTTTTATATCAGCTAATAACTAAAATATAGGCCAAATAAAAGCTAGAGTCAATAAAAAACTCTAGCATTATTTTGTCATGTTTCGAAAGTTTACTATTTATGCAGTGCGCAACAGTGCGCAACTAAGCTTTATTAAAAGTCCACTTTCAGGTTCTATAGTGATTTCGTACTCACCTGACTCATTAACACTGCCCTCAAAGGCCTTGCCAAATACATCTATGTTTTCCTGTGGCATATCGGCACCAATCAGCTCCAATGGAAGCTTTATCTTTTGTGCACTTTCGTCCATGGAAATAACGCCAATATAAACATCATCCCCAAAGAATCTTGCCACTGCAAAAACATAATCCTTTGCATAGAACACCTGTCTGCTGCCTTTTGAAAAAGCCGCCTCATGTCTTCTAAGTGAAATAGCCTTTTTATATAGCTTTAGATATTGATTACTGTCATTTGCAAGCGCCCAAGGCATTTCGTATCTAAAGCCTGAATCGTGATGAGTGTAGCCATCAATCCCAATCTCATCCCCGTAGTAAATACAAGGGATGCCTGTCCATAATAGCTGAGATATTAAAACAGCCTTC
>CACYLQ010000007.1 GCA_902775195.1 uncultured Pseudobutyrivibrio sp. | reverse complement strand
TACTCTGGGCTTAGTGGAAGTCCCTTATAATGAGCCTTCGCTGACATAAATATCTTTCGGACATGCTCGTCTACCTGACCAAACATCTCCTCGTTAATTCCGCTTTGGTCCGATGCCATTCTAAGAATCTCTCTATCATACACTGGCAAATCCAGCTCTTTTCCAAGCTTCTTAGCAAGTGTAAGACCACCTGAACCATAACTTCTAGCAATACTAATAACTAACTTCTTTTCTTCCATAATTACCCCCTGTAGTCCGCATTTACTATTCACCTAGATACGCCTTTTTGATAGAGTCATCGTTCATCAACGTGTCGGCGTCGCCAGATAATACGATGTTGCCTGTTTCTAGGACGTAGGCGCGGTTAGCGATGGCCAAGGCTTTCTTGGCGTTCTGCTCTACCAAAAGGACTGTCGTTCCTGCGTCGGAAATCTCTTCGATTATTTTGAAGATTTCATCTACGTAGATTGGTGACAAGCCCATAGATGGCTCATCCATCAGGACGATGCTAGGCTTGCTCATAAGAGCGCGGCCCATGGCAAGCATCTGCTGCTCTCCACCTGATAATGTTCCCGCAAGCTGATTTTGACGTTCCTTCAGTCTTGGGAAGCTTTCGTAGATTCTATCTAAACTATCTGCGATTTCCGCTTTACTACTTCTAGTATAAGCTCCCATTTTCAAGTTTTCAAGCACTGTCAAACCGCCAAAAACTCGCCTGCCCTCTGGTACATGAGCAAGACCCATTGAAACGATTTTATGGCCTGGAACCTTTGTAATATCGGTGCCCTCCAGGAGGACTTTTCCGCTGGTTGGCTGAAGCATTCCAGATATTGTCTGAAGGGTTGTGGTTTTGCCTGCGCCATTGGCGCCGATGAGGGCAATGACTTCACCCTTGTTTACTTCGAAGGAGATTCCTTTGAGTGCTTGGATTACTCCATAATTTACTACTAAGTTTTCTACTTTTAACATTTTTATTCTCCTAAATACGCTTTGATTACTTCTGGGTCGTTTAGGACGGTGGAGGTCTCGCCGGAAGCGAGAACTCGGCCAAAGTTTAGAACTGTAAGCTTTTCGCAGATTCCTGAAACAAGCTTCATGTCGTGTTCAATAAGAAGAATGGTAACGCCGAATTCCTTGCGGATTAGGGCGATAGTATCCATCAAATCCTGAGTCTCGTTAGGATTCATTCCTGCGGCAGGCTCATCTAAAAGCAATAGCTTTGGATTAGTAGCCAATGCTCTTGCAATCTCCAGCTGTCTTTGCTTGCCGTAAGGAAGGTTGGATGCTAACACCTTTGCTTCCTTATCAAGTCCAAAAACTGAAAGAATCTCAAGTGCTCTTTCATCCATCTTCTTTTCTGTTGCAAAATACTTTGGTAATCGGAACACTCCTGTGAAGGTTCCATATTCATAAGAATTATGTAATCCTATTTTTACATTATCAAGTACTGACTGGTCCCCAAACAATCGGATATTCTGAAAGGTTCTAGCCACTCCAGCCTTGTTGATATCAGCAGTCTTTTTGCCTGTGATGTTTTTTCCATCCAGATAAATCATTCCATCTGTTGGCTTGTAGATGCCTGTAAGCATGTTGAAAACTGTGGTTTTACCTGCACCGTTTGGTCCGATAAGTCCATACAGCTCTCCCTTTTCAATAGATAGATTGAATTCATCTACTGCTCTAAGACCACCAAAGGAAATGCCTAAGTTTTTAACTTCTAGTAAAGCCATTACTGCACCTCCTTTTTCTTTTTGAATTTATCCAAAAGCTGTTTTGTTGTAAGCCCGTGCTCTTCTCTGAATTTGAGAATGCCAGGTGCCCAGTTGAACAGCATCAGACCAATCAACACGATTGAGTAAATCAACATTCTGTAGGTTGAAAGTCCTCTTAACATTTCTGGAAGCATTGTAAGCACAACTGTTGCCACTACTGAGCCTGAGAAATTACCGATGCCACCAAGCACAACATATACAAGAATCATGATTGACATGTTATAACCAAAATTGTTTGTTGTAGCTGTAAGTGAATTGATGTTGTGAGCGTAAAGCACTCCACCAACTCCTGCTATAGCAGCTGATATCGTAAATGCGATAAGCTTATATTTTGTAATTGGAAGACCTACAGTTTCTGCTGCAATCTGATTATCGCGAATAGCCTTTACCGCTCTACCAGTTCTTGAATTAACAAAGTTATGTGTAACGACAAGTGCCAAAATCAACAACAAAACAGATATTGTAAATGTAGACTGTCGTGGTGTTCCCGTGATTCCCTGAGCGCCGTTAACAAGAACAACTCCATCAAAATCCATGTTAAGGGACATCATATCCTTAAGTGAAAAATGGAATCCACTTGCATCCCTGCCAACATATAAAACATTGATTACGTTTTTGATGATTTCACCAAAGGCAAGTGTAACGATTGCCAGGTAATCTCCGCTAAGTCGAAGAACTGGGATAGCAATAAGAAAACCAAACAATGCTGCAAAAAATGTTCCAATAACAAGAGCTAAGATAAATCTTGGTACATCAGGAATCTCATTTTGGAATGTCTTTGAAAAGAAGGCTGATGTAAAAGCTCCAACACACATGAAGCCTGCATGACCTAATGACAATTCACCAAGATAGCCTACACACAAATTAAGTCCGATAGCAACAAGTGCATACGCGCACACAGGAACCAACAATCCACTCATTAGTGAGCTAAGATTTCCTGTAGCCTGCATAGTACTCATCACAATGTACAATACTAAAATAACAGCTATAGATGATATTAATTTTTTGGTTGAACCATTTAGTTTTTTCATGAATATCACCTACACTTTCTCTTTAATCTGCTTACCAAGAATACCTGTTGGCTTAACTAAAAGCACGATAATCAGTACCGCAAATACGATAGCATCTGCCAACTGACTGGATATATAAGCCTTGGCCAAAATTTCGATTATACCAAGCAACAAACCACCAATAAGAGCTCCCGGGATTGAACCAATTCCACCAAATACCGCTGCGGTGAATGCTTTGATACCTGGCATTGAGCCTGTGTATGGGTTAAGGCTAGGATATGAGCTACAAAGAAGCGCACCTGCTATTGCGGCCAAGCCAGAACCTATTGCAAATGTAAGTGATATTGTTGCATTTACATTGATTCCCATTAATGTGGCAGCATCCTTATCCTCGGATACTGCACGCATCGCCTGACCTGGCTTTGTGTTTTTAACAAACCACATAAGTCCAAACATAACAATTAGACAAGTGATGATAGTCACAATGGCATTACCTGTGATTTTCAGCTGGCCTCCTGCAAGTGATAAGCCTGGCCATGAAACTACTGATGTGAAAGACACTGGGTTAGAACCAAAAACCATAAGGGCCATGTTTTGCAGGAAGTAACTGACACCGATAGCCGTAATCAGAACCGCCAGATTAGTGGCTCGTCTCAGTGGTTTGTATGCTATTTTTTCTATAATTATTCCAATTGCAGTACAGCAGGCGATTGCAATAACAATAGAAACGACAGCAGGCATGCCTGCAGAAGACATGCACATAAATACTAAATACGCTCCCAACATAATTACATCGCCGTGAGCAAAATTCAGCATCTTTGCAATTCCATATACCATTGTGTAGCCTAAGGCGATAAGTGCATATACACTGCCAAGGCTAAGTCCGTTGATTAGATAGGTTAAAAATCCCATATATCTTCTCGCTTTCAAATAATTTAAAGTGCAAGGCGGTCCATGACCACCTTGCACCTCACTTCATTGTGATTATTGTACAGATACATATCCGCCATTTTCGATGATTACAGCCTTAGGGCTCTTAGAAACTTCACCCTTTTCATTCCATGTCATAGCCTCTCCTGTAAGTCCATCATAGTTTACATTCTGGATAGCTTCGATAAGTGCTTCGCAGATTTCTTCGTTGGAAGCTTCTGGTGTAAGTCCTGTTGCCTCAAGTGCTTCCTTTAAGATGTAAACTCCATCGTATGCATCTGCTGCAAACTGGTTAGGTGTGCCGCCGAACTGCGCTTACGTCGAAGTCCTTAACACCAAGAAGTCCGTCGAATCCGTCTACACCAAACATGATTGGTTCGTAAGCCATATCGTGTGCCTGCTTAAGAACTACTGAGCCTTCCTGATAGTAGAATGGGAGGAATAATAAATCTGCTCCTGCGTCCTTACATTTCTGAAGCTGTGTAGAGAAGTCTGTCTTGTTGTCGCTAGTGAATGCTTCAGTTGCTACAATTTCAAGTCCTACATTAGCTGCTTCCTTAGCAAAATTCTGGTAAACACCTGATGAATAAGGATCTGAGCTGTCGTAGATAATACCAATCTTTGTTCCTAAACCATTATCTGCAATGTAGTCTGCTGAAACTGTACCCTGGTTAGGGTCTGAGAAACAAATCTGGAATGTATTGTCATGTCCTTCGGTAACACTTGTTGATGATGCAGATGGTGTAAGCTGGAAAATTCTGTCGTTGTAGGTCTCAGCTGAAACGGCTGCACATGCGCCAGATGTAACTGTACCTTCAAGAATCTGCATGCCCCAATCCTTCAGTGTATTGTATGCGTTAACTGCCTTCTGGTTATCTGCCTCGTCGTCCTGGAAATTATAAGAAATCTTATAGCCATTAATTCCGCCGGCTTCGTTAATTTCATCTACCGCAATTTGGATTGCATTCATAACTCCTTGACCATACTGAGCCGCCCCCCCTGTTATTGGCCCAATACCTCCAATTCTCCAGGTGAGCTCACCCGATGTCTCAACTGTCTCAGTTGATGTTGCTCCACCGTTAGCTCCACATCCTGCAAATAAAGATGCAACCAATGTAGCGCAAAGACCAGCACTAATAAACTTTTTCTTCATCTTCTATCCCTCCTGTCTTTTCAGTGAACTGCTCTCCCCAAACAAGCAAGTCCTGCTTTCATTCTTTAACACTTTAAAGACGTAAACCCCTCGTTTGAAGATTATAATAAAACTTATTAATTCAAGAGTCAATACTTTAATTAGTTAAAGTGCTCGATTTCACAAATTTCTCCCATTTTCAAGCTATCTTCATCTAATGTAAGTGGGCCAAATGCTGTTCTTTTTAACTCTACAACCTCTCGTCCTACTGCAAAAAACATTCTTTTAACCTGATGGAATTTACCCTCGTGGATAGTGATATAGCAGGTATTCCCCCCTTCGTATTCCACTGTAGCTGGTGCAGTCAAATCTCCCTCGCCGATATGCACTCCTGCCTCCAGCGCTGCCACATCCTCTGCCGATAATTCACCATCAAGTGTTACGAAATATGTTTTATCCACATGCTTTTTTGGAGAAAGCATGTCGTGGGCTAGCTGCCCATCGTTTGTAATAAGCAATAGTCCTGTGGTGTCCTTATCTAATCGGCCTACTGGAGATAAACCTCTTGGAGCATCTGGACAATTGCTGTAAAACACATCCATTACTGTTTTTTCGTGGGCATCCTCAGTTGCGGTGATAACTCCCTTTGGCTTGTTCATAACATAGTAAGAAAATTTCTTATATGTGTATTCCTTACCCTGATATGAAATTACCACTGAATTTTCATCTACCTTTGCCTCAGGCTTTGTTGCCTTTTCTCCGTCTACAAAAATAAGGCCCTTCTTAAGAAGAGCCTTAACTTCAGACCTTGTTCCGATATTTAATTCTACCAAAAGCTTGTCTAATCTAATCATTATTCAATTCACCTTAATAAGAAATTACTTCGTAGCCTGTCTCTGTAACAAGTACCTGATATTCCCACTGAGCAGAAGGCTTACCATCAAGTGTTGAAACCTCCCAGCCGTTGTTAGGGTCTGTCTTAATCTTCTGAGTACCCATGTTAACCATAGGTTCGATTGTAAACATAAATCCAGGTACAAGTAAAAGCTCTGTTCCAGGAAGTGTATTGTAGCCAACCCATGGCTCCTCGTGGAACTCTAGGCCTACGCCATGTCCACCGATTTCACGTACAACCTGGTAACCGTTAGCATGAGCGTGCTTGCAAATAGCAGCACCTACATCTCCAAGGAAGCCCCAAGGCTTAACCTGCTCAAGACCAAGGTCGCAGCATTCCTTTGTGACTTCAACCAGCTTCTTTGTTTCAGGATCAACATCACCAATCATAAACATACGTGATGAATCTGAATAGTAACCATCTAATATAGTAGAGCAGTCTACGTTTACGATATCACCGCTCTTAAGAATTACATCATCAGATGGGTAACCGTGGCACACCTGGTCATTTACAGATGTACAAACGCTATATGGGAAGCCCTCATAGTTAAGTGGCGCTGGAATTCCGCCCATTTTGATTGTAGTCTCATGAACGATTCTGTCGATTTCTGATGTTGGCATTCCCTCGCAGATAGCTTCTGCAACTGCATCAAGACATGCCATATTGATAACTGCTGACTTCTTAATCTTTTCTACCTGCTCAGGTGTCTTAATCATGTTGTGTGTAGGAACCTTATGTCCCTTTACTGCAAAGCTTTCGATTTTTCTATCGAATGCCTCATGACACTGCTTGTATTTACGACCACTGCCGCACCAGCAAGGGTCATTTCTGTTTAACTTAACCATTTGTATTGCCTTTCTATTTTTTGCTCTTTTTCTTGTCCTCATCAGTCAATCCATTTATATAATTAATCTTAGAGTGTGTGAGGGTGATGTCCCCAAGCACCAGCTTATTCCATAGCTTTTTGTTAATCTTAACATCATGCTCGTCTTTGATTAGGCTGTAATAATAGCCATCATATTTGTAAGCTGCTGTACTTGTGTTTTCCTTTTGGGCAAGATGATTACCATATTTTTCTGCGATGGCTGCTATGCGAAGCTGATTGTTGATTGTTTGTTCATCGCATGGCAATTTTTCCCATTGCATATCTAGCATATCTTCCCAAAAATCTGAGATAGAGCCTGATAGCTCTTTTTCCTCAGCCTCTGTAAGGTCATCCATTCCCTCTGCAACAGCAAGCTGATAAAACAGATGGTCATGAATAGCCATTCCAAGCACTACGGATTTGGCTTCCGACTGAATGAATTTATCATTAGTGTGGATATTCCAATAATCTTTGGTGTAGTCCTTGTTGTAGATTCTGGCTTGCTCTTCTATCTTTCTTTCCTCAAAAAGAATATAGAATGCCAAATCCTCAAATGTAACATCTTCTTCATCTACGGTGAATGCTGTGTCTTCTAAATGTTTATTATAATCAAGTGGGCCTCTACCTGTTCCCATGGTAAGAAATGCGTAGAGCATTACCCCTACGCAAATCAATAACACCATCGGTTTTAGAAGCTTTTGTATCATCATAGTACCCTTCGTATTGTAATAATTGAATGGCAATTGACTGAGCGATAATTAGTAATACCGGTAGCTGTACTTTGTGCTTCCACGATAGTACCTCCACCTGCATAGATTGCTACGTGACCTGGGTAGCAAACTATATCGCCGGGTTGCATATAATTATAGCTAACCTCCTGGCCGACACTCCTAAATCCGCCGGAAGTCATTCTAGCGCCATAGCTTATTCCAAAATTAGCTAATACCTGCTGTACAAATCCTGAACAGTCGCAGCCTTCAGTAAGGGAATTTCCACCCCATACATATCTGTTGCCTACGTACTGATTAGCAAATGAAACAACGCTTGAACCACTAACGCCAGTTGAATATCCTGGGTTCAAATCGCCATTAACATTGTAGCTAGAGCTTGCTGATGTGTTAGCGCCACCTGATGTATTACCATTTGCGGCAGCAGCGGCAGCGGCACGGGCTGCTCTAAGTGCAGCTTCCCTTGCAGCGATTTCCTTAGCCTCTTTTAATTCGGCATCCAAATCATCCATCTCACCACGTTTTTCATCTATCATGGCTTCAAGAGATGCCTCCTGGCCTGCCAACTCTTTCTTGGCTGACTGCAAGCTGTTCTTTTCCTCTTCCAATGAAGCTGCAAGCTCTTCTATTTCGGCCTCTGTAGCTTCGAATTGGTTCAGCTTTTCTCTATCGTATTCATACACGCTATTAGCGTAGTCTAATTTGTTAAGGAACTGACTAATTGAGCCCGATGAAACCAGCATTTCAAATATGCTAGGGTCTTCCTTTTCGTACATATATTTGATACGAAGCTTCATGGATTCATACTGGCTATCACGAGCTGCCTTGGCATCCTCAAGGGCTGCCTCTGTCTCTTCTATTTCAGCCTCTGTCTCTGAAATGGCTGTTTCTATTTCTGTAATCTGACTAACTAATTCATATAAATCAGCATCCAATGTATCTATTTCGTCCTGCAGTGAATCCTGCTCTGCTTCAATCTCTGAAATGGAACGAACCGCATTTGAAACAGTGGAATCAGATGCCACCAAACAACAAATAACCGCCATGCAAACTGCGGGCTTTATAAGCTTTCTATATTTCATACAACACTATCTCCAAACACCTACTGGGTACACCCCATATCTAGTGCATATTCTCATAATTCATCAATATTATGATACAAGTTATCCCCCCTCTTTTCAATACCATAACGAAAAAGAGCCACCGACGAATCGGTGGCTCAAGTATTCAATATTCAATTTTTAATCATAACTAGTCAGCAAGTTAGCAAAGCTTCATGCGGATTTCTTTAGTAATGATATCCGTGTAACTAAAGGATAATAACTGTGCTGGGCTTGTTTCAGTGTCATCCACCAAAATGGTAAATACACTAGGGTAAGCCTCCTGGATAACACCCTCCTGGATGTCAACCTTATTACGTCCCCTGTCTAACTGAATCACAACTCTACTTCCGCACTGCGATCTGACCGAATCGCGTACTTTGTCAAAATCCTCGCGCTCCATGATGTCTCCCCCTTTTCTAGCATTTGAATACTTAAAAGTATTCTTATGTCGTTGGAGAGATTTTACCATGATTTGTATAATTTGTCAAAATTTAGGTTCTATTTTTTGAATATTTATCATAAATTCAGTAATGATTGCTAAAAACCCTGTACTACCTTATAATAAAATTATTCAGATTTATCTGATTTAACGTTATATTTGGAGGATAATATGTTAAGAAGTATCATTACTGTAACATTTGTTACTATTTTTCTGATTATTAGTATTCCTATTTGGCTTATCTTATTTATAATCGGATTATTCAACAAACGCGCCAAGGATGTTTTAGGTTATAAAACCGTTGCCTGGGCATTTGGCGTAGTTGCATTTCTAGCAGGTGTAAAATACGAGGTTCACGGATACGAGAACGTTCCTCAGGACAAAGCAGTTCTTTTCATCGGAAATCACCAAAGCTTCTTTGATGTAGTTTTGGGCTATCATCTTTGCCCAGCCGTAACAGGCTTTATGTCAAAAAAGACCTTCGAAAAGGTCCCTTTGTTAAACGTATGGATGAAATTGAATTATTGCCTGTTCCTTACAAGAACAGATCCAAGGCAGGATTTAAAGCTTATCATTAAAGCTCAGGAATTTGTAAAAAATGGAATATCAATGTTTATCTTCCCTGAGGGCACTCGCTCTAAAACAGGTGAGATGGCAGACTTCCATGAAGCATCCTTTAAGATTGCTACAAAGACAGGCTGCCCAATCGTTCCAGTAGCATTTACAAACACAAGAGAGGTTTTCGAAACACATTTGCCTAAGCTTAAAAAGACACATGTAATCGTAACCTTCTGTCCACCAGTTGACCCTACTTCACTTGAGGGTGAAGATAAAAAGCACGTTGGTGTTTATGTAAGAAACATAATTGCAAATCAGCTTGAAGCAGACGCTAAGCTAATCTAGTTTTAAGAGCCTCCACTACTTGACTAAAGTTCATGAAGTGTGAGGCTTTTACTAATATTGTATCTCCGCCTCTAACTATTGGAAGCAAATCCTCAAGCATTGCATCAACAGTTGAATAATGATGTGCCATGCATGAGCTGTTTGTATTTGATAATGATTTATTAATTTCTTCTGAAAGCTCTCCTACAGTAAATACATATCCAATGTGATTTTCCTCAAGAGCATCACCAATTTCATAATGAAGAGCACGCTCGTCATCACCAAGCTCACCCATATCACCAAGTACTGCAATGGAACGTCCAGTAGCCTTGCCTAAAACTTCGATGGAAGCCTTCATAGATACTGGGTTTGCGTTGTAGCAATCATCGATGATAGTGATATCACGAATCTTTATAAGATTGTTTCTGCCTGATATTGTTTCAGCGCGACCTAAACCTGCTGCAATTTCTTCGTTTGTTAGACCAAGCTGACGTGCCACTGCTGTTGCTGCGAGGGCATTCATTACGTTGTGCTTGCCTGGAAGCGGAATAGTTGCCTCGAAGCTTTCACCAAAGGCAGTAATCACTGCTGATGTTTCCTCTAATCCAACTGGTACTACCTCAGTTGCATTAACCTCTTGGCCGTTAAGACCATAGAAAATCTTTCTAAGACCAAGTGTGTCAGCGTTAATGAGCTTGTCATCATCACCGTTAAGAATAACAAGTCCGTCTGCTGGCATGTGTTCAAATACCTCTGTCTTAGCCTTAAGAATTCCATCTCTGTTCTTTAAGAACTCTAGGTGACACTGACCTATGTTTGTCATTACTACGATATTAGGCTTTGCAATGTCACCTAGTCTGTGCATCTCACCAAAATCTGAAATTCCCATTTCTACTACAGCGATTTCGTGCTCATCCTTAATTCTGCAGATAGTAAGAGGAAGACCTATTTCATTATTGAAATTTCCCTCAGTCTTAAGAACCTTGAACTTTGTAGAAAGGACTGATGTAATCATTTCCTTTGTGCTGGTTTTACCAACCGAGCCTATAACACCAATAACAGGGATGTTAAGCTGCATTCTGTATGCTGTTGCAATCTGTTTTAAAGCAAGCTTTGTATCTTCAACAAGAATATATGGGCCTGCTGGATTATCTAACTCACGCTCAGAAAGAGATGCTAAAGCTCCATCTGCAAATGCACCTGGGATAAAATCGTGTCCATCCACTCTAGCGCCAACCATAGGTATAAAAAGAAAATCTTTTTCTATCTTACGATTATCATTTACTGCTCCTGCAATCTCCTTTTTTCCATTCCCCTCAAAACCTTCAGGTAAAAATAACTTTCCATTTGTTACCTGTGCGATTTTTTCTAGTGTCATGTTTTTCATATAAATCTCTCTTACTTCTATTATTGCTAATTATTACTAATTGTATTTCTTAAATGATACGTTAATTAAATGCTCGCATAAATCTTCGAAATTCATGCCTACTACAGCTGCCTCCTGTGGAAGTAAGCTAGTAGGTGTCATACCAGGAAGTGTGTTAGCCTCCAGGCAATAGAGGTTTTCATCTGCATCCATCATGAAATCCATTCTTGCGTATGTTGTAAGACCAAGTGCCTTGAATGCCATCTCAGCGTATTTTTGCATGTCTGCTGTTGCCTTAGGGCTGATTTCAGCTGGGCAAGTTTCAACTGCAGAGCCTGCTGCATATTTGTTCTTATAATCATAAAAGCCCTGCTTAGGTGCAATTTCGATAACAGGTAATGCCTTGCCTTCGATAACACCGTCTGAGAACTCACGACCTGCGATGAACTGCTCGATAACTACTTCGTCTTCCCATTCAAATGCTGCATCAAGTGCGGCATCAAGCTCTGCTGCTGATTCAACAATAGTAACGCCGATTGATGAACCACCACAGTTTGGCTTAACGATGCATGGATACTTTTCAAATTTGAAGCCTGCTCTGTTTCCCTTTTTAAGAGATGTTCCAGCTGGTGTTGGAACGCCTGCTCTATCAAGTACATCCTTTGTCATCTGCTTGTCCATTGCAATGGCGCTTGAAATGTAATCGTTTCCTGTGTATTTGATTCCGTATAAATCAAAGGCTGCCTGAACCTTACCGCTTTCTCCGTCACCACCGTGAAGAGCCATAAATACTATATCAGCCTTCTGGCAAATCTTGATAACATTAGGTCCAAAGAAGCTTGGGCTTTGGTCCTTACGGCTGGCAATGATAGCCTTGATATCTGGAGCCTCAGTTGGGATAGAATCAACCTTAACTGAATTACCCTCGCTGTCCTCAAAAATATCTGTAATATCGCATTCCTCATCGGAATATCCCATAAAAACATCAAGTACTAATGCTCTATGTCCTCTTGCACGAAGCGCCTTAGCAACCATTGTTCCTGACTTGAAAGACACGTCACGCTCAGAGCTAAGTCCTCCTGCTAAAACTACTATATCCATAATTAACCTCTTTTGTTTCAAAAATCTTCATTGGTTAATATAGTATTTTTCTTTGAAAATTACAATAGTACATATCAACTCATTTGATTAAATCTATATATCTTTAACATGTGAGTCATAAGATTATCTGTAGAAATGAAAAAGTTATCTATTATCTTCACACCATCATCGTCATTATTTCTCTGGCAATATTCATGCTGCACCTTCAATGCGCTGTATATCACCTGGGTGTCAAAGCTTGAAATATATTCCCCAAATATAAATGAAAGGCACTCATAGGCGCCTTTAAAATCCTTTCTATCTAATAATAAGCTAGCCATTACCGCGGAAATTTCCAGATATCGTTCCTTAACCTTCGGGCTATCCAAATAGCACTTATTACATAGTAAGCCTTTGAATATTAATTCTGCAGTATCATCATTTCCCATGGCTAAATGTGTTTTGGCGATAACAAAAAATAATTCATATTCTATATTGGAAAGCTTTACATCTGGAATATCATTGTAATCAGGGATTTTTCGTCTAAGCTCAAATATTCCAATAGCCTCATCTAAGAATTTTTCTAAGGTCATTCCGTTTTGCCTTGAACGAACCAAATGTGCAAACATAAAATACTGCTTATCCACCTCGTCATCTGAATCGTAATTTATCCTTTCCCATTCATATATTTCATCATCACCTGTTTTAACCTCGTAATTCTTTATTGTGGTTTCTTGCAGACCTCCCTTTTCCTCTAAGTATTCCTGTAGCTTATCTATCTTATTTTCAATATCCTCTTCACGCCCCTGTTTTATGGCTTTAAGTAACTCCTCCCTAGCCTGCTTAAACTTAAAGATTCGTCCCATGCTCAGTTCGTCATACGAAAATCCAAACCCCTCAAAGATTTCATTTAACTTATCAAACAGCTTTTTTCCTATAAACTCCTGTCCATTTTCTATTTTGGAAATTGTTGGCATTGTACACCCTGCACTTAATGCCAGGTCCATTTGACTCATGTTTGTTTTCTTTCGCATCCATCGAAGGAACTGTCCAAATGCTTTAATATCCATAAAAATACCTCCTTTGCTATAAAACCATTGGCGTATTAATGGGATTATAGCAACAGGAGGTTAATAGTTTTTGTTTATTCTGTTGTTAAATTATAAATTTTAGAACTCTGGCTCAATCAAGCCGTAAGCGCCGTTCTTTCTTTTGTATACTACGTTGATTTCATCGGTGTCAGCATTGCGGAACATGAAGAAATCATGTCCTAACATTTCCATTTCAAGGCAAGCATCCTCAGCGTACATAGGCTTCATATCAAATGTTTTCTTACGGATAATCTGGATTTTCTCCTCATCTGCATCCTTTTCCTCTATGAAATCCTGAGCGAAGATTGTTCTTGAATCTGACTGCTTCTTGTCGATAATTTTATTTCTGTGCTTTTTAAGCTGTGCCTCAAGTGTATTAGTCACTGCTTCGATTGAAGCATACATGTCTGATGTGGTTTCCTCAGCTCTAAGATAAGAGCCCTTCATAGGAATAGTAACTTCGATTTTCTGACGTCCTTTCTCTACGTCAAGTGTGATTATAGCCTCTGTGTCCTTATTGAAGTACAGCGTCCTTTAATCCTGCTGTTAATTCAATGTTCTTTCCTGTGATTGTTGTTTTCATGATGTCTACCACCTTTGCGACGTATTTGAAAAACTATAAAACAGATTAGTTAGGAAGTTTTTCATGTAAAAATTATACCAATACTATCTCTTTTTAACAAGGCTTTTATCTGAATTCTTTCTTAATTAATTATTAATTGTATATACAATGAAGCTTGTGCAAATAGATCCACCTGCTTTTTATATCTTTCCAACTAGCAGTATTATCTAGCGCGCGTATAAATATATCTCATCCCCACTTTTTTATACGCGAATTCTGTCATAATTTTGAAGTCACGCATATAATTTTTCTTTTTAATTGATTCTTTATACGCGTGAATTCGCTCCTCATTGAGTAATTTACCATTTTCACGCATATAAAACATGGGATATTTTCTTTTTTATACGCGTACCCCTCTTTAATAGTGCTCTGTACGCGTATAAAAAATGTATTTTTTCTATTTTTATAGGTTCTTGTTTTTCTGATGAAAATCAAAAACCTATGCTATAATTGTTTGTATAAGGAAGGTACAGAAAATGAAAAAAACTGCAATTATAACTGGAGCAAGTAGAGGAATAGGTAAGGCCTGCGCGGCTGCCCTTGCCAAAGAAGGCTACCATCTTGCTCTGTTTTGTCACAATAATATAGATATGCTTAACGACTTCGCAGCAACACTGCGCAAGGATTACAAAATAGAAGTTTACACCTACGCCGGAGATATTGCCGATAGTGGATTTACTATTCCTGCATGCGAAGATGCTATCGAAAAGCTGGGCCAGGTGGATGTTCTTATTAATAATGCAGGCATCGCCCATATTGGTCTGCTTACAGATATGTCCTTAGATGAATGGGATGAAATGATAGGCACTAACCTGTCTACTTTATTCTACACTGCTAAAGCTGTCGTTCCTGCCATGGTTCATGCTAAATCTGGCAATATAATCAACATTAGCTCCATGTGGGGCACTGTTGGAGCCAGCTGCGAGGTAGCTTATTCTGCTGCAAAGGGTGGCGTTAATTCCTTCACTAAGGCTCTGGGCAAGGAGCTTGCACTTAGTGGTATCGCTGTAAACGCCATAGCTTGTGGGGTTGTTGATACTGATATGAATGGTATGTTATCAGATGAAGAAAAACAGGAGCTTGCTGATGAAATTCCAGCTGGACGTTTCTGCAACCCAGAGGAAATAGCCGAAGTAGCTCTTTCCATAATAAAAGCCCCATCATATATGACAGGGCAGATAATCGGTGTGGATGGAGGCTACATTTAAGTTAGACCATAAGGATTTGTTGCATTTCCTCCCACTCTAATTTATGAAAATGTTTTTTGAATTCCGTGATTGTTTTTTGGTCCTCATCTGGCAACTGATATGTGCTAAGTTCTTCTAGAATCATTTCAACAGCACTATAGTCCCTGGAAGGACACACTTCTCTGAGAGCATTATATGCGTCTTCTAGCTCATCCTTTGTGATGGGCTTTTTTATTGCTTCAATTCGACGTTTCTCTGACATGTAGCTATCAAGCCTACTGATGTAGCTTCTGTATAATGAAAGGAAGCTGTCAACATTAGCATCTATGTATGGCATATTAGCTGATTTGCCAGCCGACTCAAGTAAATAAG
This sequence comes from uncultured Pseudobutyrivibrio sp., assembly GCA_902775195.1. GTDB lineage: Bacteria > Bacillota > Clostridia > Lachnospirales > Lachnospiraceae > Pseudobutyrivibrio. The sequence continues at coordinate 27,618 of CACYLQ010000007.1, read as the reverse complement.
CTTCTTCAGAAAGCTCCTTAGCACCTATCATCCTTGCTGAGGTTTTCAGTGCGTGAACCTTTATAGTAAAAAGCTCTATATTTTTATTTTGGTATGCATCTTCTATTTTATTTGCATTGTCCTCGATATCATCATAAAAGGATTCAAGGAATTTTTCGAAGTCCCTAAGACTTCCACAATATTGCAAGCCATCCATAAGTGATATTCCATCAACCTTGGAAAGCTCTATTTCATTAATATTCATATCTAACCCTACCCAAAAAACAATATATCACAAATCAAGTATTTTTCTAAGGTATTCTTTGTACTTTTTTTCCTCCTCTTCAGGAAAGCAAATGGTTGCTCCAACGCCTGTTAACCATCCATAAAACTGTGGTGAGATGGCAACAGATATTCTAGCCTTTATATGTTCATCCCCATCAGGTCTAACATCTATTTCCTTGCCAAATTTATCCAGTACAACGCCAATCAGTCGCTGTTCAAATCTGATGGTAACTACTCTTTCTTCTCCTGCAAACATACTGATATGCTGCTTAACGTATTCCTGTGGATTAAGGGATGCACGCTCCTCAGCTCCCGAACGCTCCTCTGATGTCATGGCCGCCGAAATCATTTTATCTACGCGGTAGTGGCGAATCTGTCTGCTGTCGTCATCGAAAGCTACCAGATAATAGTTTTCGTCATTACGCAACAAAAAAGCAGGGCTAACTACATAGGTCTTACCGCCATGTCTTGGCTGCATTTCCTTTGTCACAGTCCACTCCTGATATTTGAAGGACATTTTCCTATCGTTATCAAGGCACTGATATATTACGTCGATTGTGTAAAAAATCTTTTCATTTCCAGATGATGCCTTCTCTGGCACAACCACCTGGCGGCTAAGCTGGGCCGCCTCATCTATACTAGCTAGGCCCGTGATTTTATCCACAAGCTCTTTTGTTTTTTTCTGAGATATAAACTTTGATGCACCAACTGCATCCACAAGAAGCTTTAGTTCTGCCAGCTCAAACACTCGGCTGCCGATATAATATCCCTTATCTCCCTTAACTACATCGATTCCTGCATCTATCAAAGTAGACATATCCTTGTATACAGTTTTACGTTCTGCCGGGATTCCCCTTTCCTGCAAACGTCTTGTCATTTCGATGGCGTTTATCTGATGATTCTCGTCGCTTTCTGTCATAAGAATCTGGTACTCATTTAGAATTTTAAGTTTTTGTCCTCCAACGTGGGGCATAGCATACCTCTCTACAATTTATATAGCATTTGTGATATAATTCTAATTTGATTATAAGTTAGTTTTTATACGATTTAAAGGAAATATATGAGCAGAGAAGAATTTTATAAAAAATGTAGAAAGGATTATCCAACATTCACTTATCAGGGATATTCCTATGATTTAAATGACGATGGAATTAGCATGACTTTCGACTTTTCAATCGATGGTCTTTCAGAATTTCATCCAACATGGTTCATTCCACGAATCCATGCTATCACAGATTTAGATGAGAACCTCATTGATGAAATGGTATTCTCACTTGGTATGGTTGAGCTTATCAGCTATTGGAAGATTGCCTGCCCACCAACTGTTTTCATCAAAGACAGAATGCTTAGTGCTGAGCAGATTAAATGGTGGAAGAAGCTTTACTGGGGCGGCCTTGGAGAGTTCTATTACACCAACGGCATCGAGGAAAACCAGGATTGTTTCATGACTATCAAATGTGATTCTGAAAAAGCCTGCAACATGCCTAAGTTTGCTACCAATAACAACATTGAAGCAGGTGCTACACCAAAGGTAATGATACCTGTTGGCGGCGGTAAGGATTCGGTAGTTTCTATCGAACTTCTTAAGAATAAGGCAGATGTTAACTGCTACGTTATCAATTCACGTGGCGCTACAGATGCCACTGTTGAGATAGGAGAACTTACCGACAAAACTATCTACGCTAAGCGTACACTTGATAAATATATGCTTGATCTAAATGCAAAGGGATACCTGAATGGACACACTCCATTTTCAGCCTTGGTTGCATTTTCAAGCATTATTGCAGGATATCTTAACGGACTTGGTTTCGTCGCACTTTCAAATGAATCCAGCGCAAACGAATCCACAGTCGCTGGTAGCTATGTAAACCATCAGTATTCTAAATCATACGAATTCGAAGAGGACTTCAGATACTACGAGCGCACATTTATTGGAAGCGGTGTGTACTACTTCAGCTTCCTTCGCCCACTTGCAGAGCTTCAGATTGCCATGCTGTTTTCTAAATTCAAGAAATACCACAGCGTGTTCAAAAGCTGCAATGTAGGTAGCAAACAGGACATTTGGTGCGGCCACTGTCCTAAGTGCCTTTTCGTTTACATTATCCTTTCTCCATTCCTCACATTAGAGGAATTGGATGCCATCTTCGGCAAGAGATTATTTGAAGACGAAGGCCTGATGGAAGACTTTGATAAGCTTTGCGGAATCCTTCCAGAAAAGCCATTTGAATGCGTAGGAAGCCGTGATGAGGTTAACGCATCTATCATTGAAGCAATTCGTATATACGATAATAAGAGAATCCAACTTCCACTACTTCTTAGCCACTACAAAGCTGCTAAGCCTGTAGCTTCAGACGATTTCAAAGCTATTGTAAATGCGTACTCTAACGAGCATGGCCTAAATGAATATTTCGAAAATATAATAAAGGACGCTTTAAAATAAAATGAAAGAGACAATTAGAAATTTAGTTAAAGATAAAAAGGTTTTAATTCTTGGTTTTGGTCGCGAAGGTCAGTCAAGCTTTCGCCTAATTTCTTCAGTAGGAGGATATGAATGTTTAGACATCGCTGATGCTAACGCAGTAAGCTCAGATCTTACAGCTATGCACAACGTTATCACTGGGGCAAACTACTTAGATTGCCTGGATGATTATGATGTAGTATTAAAAAGCCCTGGCATAGTTCTTCCTAAGGATATCAAGGAATACAAATGCCACATCACATGTCAGGCAGACTTATTCCTTATGGTTTATGGTGCACAGACGATCGGTATCACTGGTACAAAAGGCAAGTCCACAACTTCTTCACTTTTATATCATATACTTAAAACATGCGGTAAGGACGTGCTATTCGGTGGCAACATCGGTCTTCCTATTTTTGATATTACAGACCAGATTCATCCACGTACCATTATCGTATTTGAGCTTTCTTGCCATCAGCTTGAATATGCTCATTATTCACCATCTAAGGCCATCCTTCTAAACCTTTACGAGGATCACCTTGACCATTATGGCACTGTTGAAAAATACTGGAACGCTAAGAAGAATATATACAGAAACCAGGGCTATTGCGATTTCCTTTTCTGCAATCCTGATTTCTTGCCAACACCTGGCGAATGCAAGGCTGCTGTTATCAAAGTTAAATCTGCAGACCTTCCTTTCAAATCATTTGAAGAAATCCCTGGTGTTACTCTTCGCGGAACACACAACCTTTTCAACACTGCTTTTGTATATGATGTTTGTAGAAGATACGACATCACTGATGATGAATTCATGAAGGCTCTTGCAAGCTTCAAGACACTTGCTCATCGTCTTCAGTTCATTGGCAAGAAGGATGATGTTGATTACTACGACGATTCAATCTCTACCACAGTAGAATCTGCCATCAGTGCAGTTCGTGCCATTCCAAATGCCGGCACTATCTTACTTGGAGGTATGGATAGAGGAATTGATTACGATCCATTAGTTGAATTTTTACCTACCACTAGATTAGAGCACATTATTCTAATGTACGACAGTGGTAAGGTTATTTTAGATAAGCTTAAGGCTACTGCAAGCCAGGATTTCATGAGCAGAGTAACTTACATTGAAGAGCTTGCCGATGCCTGCACATTTGCAGTAGAAAACGCTAGCAAGGGAACTGCTGTTATTTTATCACCAGCTGCTGCCAGCTACGGCCACTTCAAAAACTTTGAGCAGCGTGGAGATTTCTTCAAAGAACACGTTGGTCTATAGAGGGTAATCCCGGAGGATTAAGTTATGCCAAGACTAAACCTAAATCCAGAAGGTCCAATCACAAGACATTGCGAAAAGTGTGGCTGCAGGATACCTGTCAGCTCACCTTACGATAAATGTAAGGAATGCATGAAAAATGAACTCTTTCCAAAAGTGAAAGAGTTCATTCTAAATAACTATGATGTTAATGAAATGATGGTAGCCCAAGAATTTGGAATCGATAGAAGTCTCATCCATGAGTGGGTCCGTGAAGGTCATCTTGAGTACAAGAAAAGCAGCCCATAGTATCCAACCTTTTAAAAATGACAAAATTTATTCCATTTAGCCTCTTAAAAATGACAAAATTTATATCATTTAACCTTTTAAAAATGACAAAACCCATCACAAAATACTATTGAAAAATGACAATAAGCGTAATATACTAGCCTCATAAGGAGGCTTTTTTTATGTTAAAAAGGGATATTTGGTACAACTTAATAAATTGGAAAGAAAACCCTCACCATCCACTAGTTATCAAGGGACTTCGTCAGATAGGAAAAACATACATAGTAAAGCAATTCGGCAAAGAATTCTATGAAAGCTGTGTTTATATAGATTTACGTGCAGATAAGAACGTACATAGTGCGTTTGATGGAAATTTCGATGTTGATAAAATGGTAATGTCTATTTCCGCAGCTATTACATCAGCAAAGTTCATTCCTAAAAAAACTCTTATCATTTTAGATGAAATACAGGATTGTCCTAATGCTAGAAGCTCATTAAAGTATTGGGATATTGATGGTAGATATGATGTTATTGCCACAGGCAGCTTCCTAGGTGTAAAGGGCTTTAGAGAACCATATGTGCGAGGGATTCCTGTAGGATACGAAGAGCAAATTACAATGTATCCACTTTCTTTTAGAGAATTTCTTACTAATACAGGTATTAATCCTGACATAATAACATATATAGAAAAAGCCCTCGAAACTCATGAAACAATCGAAAAAACTATTCATGAAAGTATTCGTTCCCTTTACCTACAATACCTTATTGTCGGTGGGATGCCGGAGGCCGTAAACACTTTTTTTTATACTCACGATTTGAATGCTGTTAGAAAAATACAGCAAAGAATTATAAGTTCTATCAAGGATGACTTCGGTAGATATAAGGACAATGAAGGAAATGACCTTGTTAACGAGGTTTTAAAACTTAGAGCGGAAGCTTGCCTTAATTCAATGCCAGCCCAATTATCCAAGGAATACAAGAAATTCCAATATAGTCTTGTGAATGTAAAAGGGCATTCTCCAGAAAAGGCAGATGGTTTGCAATACCTTGTAGATGTAGGATTAGCTGTACTTTCATATAATACGCTGGAAATATCATTCCCGCTTGAAGGTGTAAAAAAAGCCAATGAATTCAAAGCATTTTTCATTGATACAGGATTATTAGTTTCCCAGTTAGGCGACGAGGTTCCTATGCAAATACTAGAAGGTAATCTCAGCTCCTATAAAGGTGCCATTGCAGAAAACATGATAGCTTCTGCATTTACTGTTAATAATATAAGCCTGTACTATTTTCATGCTCCAAGCGGCTCTCCAGAACTAGATTTCTTATTTGAAAATAATGGAGAAACCACCATTGTAGAATGCAAATCTTCCAATACCCGTTCTACAAGTATGAAATTTGTATTGGCCAATCCAAAAAGATTTGGAAAACATCCCGCAATTAAATTTGCAGATACAAATGTTGGTGAAGGTGATGGTTTTTATACTTACCCACTATATGCCGTTGGATTTATTAAACGAAATACAGATAGTCAAATCGTTACTCCTGTTGATGTAGAAAACTTGACTGTTCCTGTAATTACTGAATAATACATAAAATGCAATTCCCCATAAAAGCGGGAATTGCTTTTTTGATTTAATCTATATTTGACATAACTATAAATGCTATCTGTTTTCCATTTGCACCTTCATAGTAAACTACTTCTAATTGGATATTATTATCTCTATCATAGTAAATATGTTCTTTCATTCCCTGGCTAAAATCATAAATTTTTTTTCTATAATTAGTTCCCAAGATTTACTTGATGATCATGAGATGTCATAATAGAACATCTAGCCAATTTCCACCTTATAACAATTTATCAAGGAACTTTTGATTTTTCCCAGCAAAGCAATATTCTATATAAATATTCACTATAATTCAAGTGTCATGTCGTTTATACGACTCACTTATAAAACTGCGCATATAAAAACTCGCACACCCTATAATTCTTCTAAGGTATGCGAGTTCAAATATTTTTTCAAGTATATAATTGCTTACAATCTACTATCATGACATGTGAAATACACGGTCTGGCGTTCATCCGCTATAGTATGAAGGAGTTTTAACGACTCCTTTATTTTTTTGTCATCCAGGTTTGTAAATGGGTCATCCAAAATGAGGATTGGCTTTTCCTCTGGATAGAGCACATCTACAAGGGCAAGGCGTGAGCAAAGTGCTACTAAATCCTGATATCCCTGTGATAGATATTCAGCGCCCTTGGTGCTGCCTGAATAGCTAAGCTTGATGTTAAGGTCCATATCAAGCTCGAAGTCGTCGATGGCGTAGCCAGATTTTGTTCCCTCTGGACCATCAATAAGGCTTAAGTATTTGTGCAAGCCATTCTGAAGTGGCTGCATGTATTTGGACTGGAAGCTTTCTCTGGCACGATTAAGGAAATCCTCTGTCTTGCCTAAGATATCAGCTTCCTTTTTGTAGTCCCTTTCCTTTACCTCAAGACGTTCTATCTGCTCTGATATATCGCTTAATCTTTCCACCTCTTCAAGAGCCTGTGAAAGATTTTCCTTCTCCTGAATCAGCTGCTTATTAAGCTCTACTATCTGTTCATCCAATTCTGACTGCTTCTGCTGCAAATCATCAACAGATTGAACCTCTTCGTTTACATCGAATTCTGCTTCAAACTTTGTTATAGCGTCCTTAAGTTCATCAATACGAGCCTTTATTGCCTCGTATTCACGCTTTTTAATACCGATGCTTTGGATAGCCTCAGCACGGCGCAAGGTCTCATCCACAGGATATCTTTTGATGATGTTTTCGATATCGGCAGTCATGGTTCTAATTGAATTCTCATGGCTGGCCATTTCCTCCAAGGATTCTAGGTGCTTTGCATATTTATCGGCATCCTTTTTAAGTTGTGACAGGAATTCATACTCACCGCCCATATCGTACAGATTGATTCCATAGCAGCTGGCGAATGGCTGAATCTTTGTGTAAAGCTCAAGCTGTAAATCAGCCAGCTCATCAAGTGTTCCCTCTGCCTCCTGATGGCGTGAGTTTTCCTCGTCCAAAAGATGTCTATATTGGTCAAGCTTACGTCTGATTTCGTAAACATTTTCCTGCATGGTTGAAGCTCTTGTAAGAAGGAAATGTGATAAGAATTCCTCGCATTCTTCCTCTAATTCTCTAAGCTCAAGATTGCTAAGTTCAAGGGCATCCTCTTCCTCTTCAACTCTGTCTGCATATTCTTCAGACTGCTTAAGCTTATTCTTGTGAGAACGGCGTCCACTAATTATCAGGAATATCACATCAGCAATGATAGCCACCACGCTGACAATTTCAACAATCCTTCCAACAATATCTGCCATGTAATTGCTAAACACAACGCCTGAAAGGATAAATATAACAAGGAGAATAGTGCCAAGTATGTGCCAAACCGTAACAGTATTGTTGCGGCTTACCTTTTCGTTGGCCTCCTGCTCTGCCCTTAAGGTGATAAGTCTTTCGTTGCTTTGGCTAATACGTGCCTGAAGACCTGTAATCTGGGTTGTCTGACGTTCTATGTGAGCCAGCTGCTCATCTGTAGGCACCAGCTTATCAAAGAAGAATTTAAGCTCTGTAAGCTGTTTAGATGATTCCTCTGATAGCTTTGAATGTTCTGCCTTGGCTCTAAGCTCAGAAAGATTTGCAGCCATTTTGTTCCATATGGCAAACTCTGTGTCATCTGGGATTCTGTTCATAAATGGCTTATCAAAAACATTTCCTTCTCTATCAAGGTCTTCATTTAAGGCCTTAAATGCTCTTTCGTGAACAGCCAAATCACGTTCGGTCTGTTCTAGCATGATTATCTCATCATCTGTAGGAATGCCTGCTGCAAAGAAGTTATCAAGGTCTGATATCTTTTGCTCCTCGGCCATAAGATTTTCCTTGTGAATCTTATAGGCGCCAAGCTCCTGCTCCTTTTTACTCTGAAGCTGGATGCTTTCTGCAAGCTTTGCCTTTTCATTGTTAAGATTATCCAGGTTCTGCTGCTTTTCTTCGATAAGGCAGCTCATGGCCTCAACGCTCTCTTCAATGGCTGGAAGCTTTTCAAACTCTTCCTTGCATTTATTAATTTCCTGCCTGGTGCCAAATAACTTACCTGGGTTTATCTTACTGTTGCGGGTGTATTCTACCCTAGCATCCTTAACACTTTTAAGAGCTGTATCAAAGTTATTGATATCGTCCCTGGCTGATGTAAGATTTCCCATCTTAGCATTCAGTGAATCTGTCATAGCTGTTCCAAGGGAAAGCTGTGGAATATATACACTCTTTTCAAAGGAATCTCTATCTACCAAAAACAGTTCTTCACCAATGTCCTCTGAGTAATCGTTGCTAACAAGACCTGTTTCGTTATCGTAAAGCACAAAGGTATCATCCTTATCTGTTCTACCGAAGGTACGCTCGATACGATACTGTCTGTTCTTAGTGCTGAACACGATATTACCGCCACAAAGGCTTCCGTCCCATGGCAGATAATGATTACGCTCTAGAAGCTTTTTCTTTGTATTTGGGGAATATTCCAGGCCATAAAACATAGCCTTGATAAACACCGAAAATGTAGTTTTACCCCAACCATTCTCCTGAAGGATTGAGTTAAAACCATCGTTAAAATCATATTTAAATTCTGTAATCTTGCCAAAATGGGCAATATAACACGAAATAAGTTTCATTTATAGTTCCTCCCCCATTATGGCTCTAATACCAATTTCGATAATTTTGGCCTTTTCGTCCTCATCCATATCCTGAGACTGAACAAGTCTAACAAATTCGCCCTTAAGACTTTTATCGTATTTGAAACTATCGTAATCTACTAAAGTCTTGGTTCTGTCGTAGCATTTTACGAAGAAATATTTATTTTCAAATAAGCGCACAAAACGAATGATATCCAGTTCATCATCCAATTCACGCTCACCTGTAAGTACAAACTTAACAAGGTCCTGATCATCTACATCCAGAAGCTGTTCTCTAGCCTTTGATGCAACAGCCTGCAAATCCATATCTGCAGTAACCTCTACATTTATTTCATGCAAGCGTCTAAGAGCAAATGGAATGAATTCAGATGTTATTTTTCCATCCTCTATCTCCATAAGAACAAAGCCCTTATCACCTGTTTCATCAAAACCACGTCCCTCCAAGCAACCTGGATAGCAGTAAACGCCTCTATCATCCAGTGCCTCAAAGATAAACTTATGAACATGACCTAAAGCCAGGTAATCAATAAATTTGCCCTTAAGAGCCTGTGTATTGATAATCTCTGCCCCATCCTTGCCATCATAATCAGATTGCTGACCATGAAGCATAACGATATTCGTGGCAGCCGAATCTAAAACCAAACGCTGTGCCATAGTAGAAATATTAGATGAGTTAATCTCCATACCAGTGATTACCACATCCTCACAGTCATAACTGGTCCAGCCTTCTGAATTGAACATATGAAAATTAGAAGGTATTTCATCTATACCTTCTTCCATAAAGTCGCATCTATCATGATTACCCTTGAGATAATAAAAATCAATCTCCGGTGCACCAATAATCTGCTCCACAACACGCTTTTTAATATCCTTACGGATATGTGTCTTGTCGAACAAATCACCAGCAATCAATATGGCCCTCACATCATTTTTCTTGGCGAATTCCACCATACGCTCGTAGGTCTCCACCAACTCAATACGTCTGAGTGAGGCTTGCTCTTTATCTAAATTACTTTCCATTTTGGAATCTAAGTGCAGGTCTGCACAGTGAATAATTTTCATCCGCATTATCCCCCGTAAAAACTACGTACATTCTACCATATTTGTTACATCTTGTAACTAATAACCTCCATGTAGAATGGGCCTGGGAGGGCATGAAAAATGAGGCCACCTATGCGATTCATAAGTGCCCCCACCTTTTTACTGTAAGTAAGTCTAATGACTTATTAGATGTAATTTTAGTGTATAAATGTGTAATAATGTTGAAAATTCCACATTTATAGTATGAACAAAGCGTGTAAAATTAAGGTTTTACATGCTTAGACGTCTGCCTGCTTAAGGAAGATGTTTTCGATAGCGTTAATGATTTTGGTCTGCATTGGTGGTTTTACAAAGTATCCAGCAGGCTTTAAATCAAGAACTGCATCTACGTGCTCCTTGTCAGCGATGCCTGTAAGGAAGATAACTGGAACATCCTTGTAATCCTCTTCTGAGCGAATCATTTCCAGTGTCTGCTTGCCATCTACAACAGGCATTTCGTAGTCTAGGATAATCAAATCTGGTCTGTCCTGACCCATTGCCTTCATGCACTGGGCTGCAGATGTTGCAAGTGTTACCCTGTATTTGTCCTGAAGCATGTTGCGCATGTTTCTAAGAAGCACTGGATTGTCATCAACCACGATGATGTGGCGCTTTTCTATTTCCACTACAGCGTTTAGGATAGCATCAGCATTCATGTTGAATTCCTTGCAAATAGCTCTGATTATGGATTCCTTTGTAGGCTGTATAATATGTTTGCACTGACCTGAATAGTAGTAAGATATGAACATCTGCTTTTTCATCTCACGTCCGTATGTAATAACAGGGAGTTCAGCGTTGTACTCCTGGATTGCCTCGTAAATATCGGAATGCATCACTTCAAAATCATCTATGTCCATCAAAACCATTTCTGGCACAAATAGCTTTAGCATGCTTCTAACGATTTTGGCATTGCTGGTACACAGCTGTGTGTGAAAATGCTGCGATAAAAATGTATTAACGTCTGATGGTGAATCCGAGCTAAAATCTCCCACAATAAGTATTTTTCTCATAAATAACTCCTAACTCTGTAGTTTGTCTATATCCTCAAGAGCTTCGTCAATCTCTAAATTCATTACATGAAGATTGAGATGATTAAGCTTTGTCTGTATGTCCTCATCATAAGTATAAGACATTATTTGCTTCATGTTGTTGTCAGCGGCCTCGGAATCATTTGTCATTATTGACATCTTCAGCATTTCTAGTAGTGCAAATAAATCGTCCATGTCCTCCATCTGCGGCTTAGCCACGTCGGATGTAAGAACTGATAGCCTTGATTGCATTGAATCTAACTCCTCGATGAGGATTGGTGTCATAATTCTAACTCTTTCAATATCCCCGTCTCTTGATGCATATTCAAGAAGCTTTGCAACACCACCTAGGGATGTAGCACCTATGGTGTTGGACATGCTCTTAATTCCATGAACCTTGATTCTGTAATCCTCCAAAATGGATTCGTCTAAATTGTTGTAATATCTAAGAAGCTCATCTCTTTCAAATCCAATTGAATCATAAAAATCAATGGCTGTTTGGTATACCATGTTGGAATCTGGGAAATGTAGTAAAGCGTAATCCCAGTCGATTCCCTCTATGTCTGGAAGCTCTATTTTTTTTGTGCGATTCTTTCTAGCTTCATCCTTTGCGTCTGGCTCGTGATATTCAAGCAGACTCTGTGGAAGGAAATCTCTTATCATCTTTTCCAGCTGAGCTGGAACTACCGGCTTGGAAAGGAAACCGTGGAAGCCCATTGTAAGATATCTGTCCTTGGCTCCCGCTATAGCATTTGCAGTTAATGCGATTACCGGTGTGCCTAAGCATTTGTTGCCTTCCAGGGTAGCCATTGCCTTGAAGGTTTCAACACCATCCATTCCAGGCATCATATGGTCTAAGAATATCATATCAAAGTGCTGTTGCTTTATAAGCTGTAAGCATTCAGCACCGCTAGCTGCTTCCTTTATCTTAACCTTTGAATCCTTTAATAGCGCCACAAAAACCTTACGGTTCATTGTATTGTCATCAACAATAAGAAATGTTGCATTTGGCGCCTCAAAGCTGGTGCTGTATTCATAATTAGCTGTAAGCTGTTTTAGCTTCTGTTCAAAATCTCCTATTGGTTCGCTATTAACAACTTCTTGTGTAAGAGTGAAGTAGAATGTTGAGCCTTCGCCATAGGTACTCTCAACCTCAAGACTACTTCCCATCATCTTAAGAAGATTCTGCGTAATGGTCATTCCAAGACCTGCGCCTTCAATATTTCGGTTTCTGTTAACCTCCAAACGCTCGAAGGATTCAAACATTCTTTTTATATCTTCTGGCTTAATTCCAATACCGGTGTCCTTAACCTTAAATGTTAAATCCACATACTGCCCAAAGCTTTTTTCACAGGTTACGGTTATTTCTATGTAGCCTTCCTGTGTGTATTTAACTGCGTTTGTAATAATGTTAGTGAGAACCTGTTTTATTCTTATATCATCGCCCAGCATGTTGCATGGGATGTTGCTTGCAATGTTCAGTTTAAGCTCCAGGTTCTTTTCTCTAGCTCTAAGTGTGATGTTGTTTAGCACGTCATGCATAAGGCTCATGAATGCATATTCGCCTTTGACGATACCCATCTTACCTGATTCGATTTTGGTTATATCTAGTATATCATTAATTAATGACAGTAGGTTTTGAGATGCTGTCTTTATATCTAAGGCATACTCTTCAACAACCTTTTCCGATGTTTCCCTAAGAATCATTTCATCCATACCCATGATGGTATTGATAGGTGTTCTGATTTCGTGGGACATGTTAGCAAGGAAATTACTCTTTGCTTCCGTAGCTGTCTGAGCCTGCTTTTCAGCCTTTTTAGCCTGCAATGTTTTCTCCAGCAAATCATCATTATTGATGGCTGCCTGTTTGTACAGCTTGTCGTAAATGTTGCGTTGGAATTTGATGATTGATCCAATTGCAAAGGAACAAATCAACAATGACTGAACCACATCAAAGAAAACGCTTTGCCTTGATTCCAGGTTCACTATATATTCCGGATGATAATAGGAAATAGCATAACAACCAGCTACTATGGCAACATCAGTAAGAAGCATAAACACAAAATCCATGCCATCCAAAAGCATGAAAATAAAAATGATACCCATGGAAAACCAGCAGACCATACCACTGTTAATTCCGCCAGTTACAAAAAACATAACAGGGAAAAGACCAATTGCCACTGCAAAGCAAACGGCAATGGTACTGTTCTTTAAATAATTACGGAAATTGGCCATGTATATACACACGCCATCGATAATAATAGATACTACAATAACGGCTGTCAGAATAGTTGACATGCCGTTTAGTATATTAAATGGAATTGTAGTTATGCCACCTATAAATCCTGTGATTGTAATGATGTTAAACAGCACTAAATCAGTTGGAAGGTCTGGGCTAAAAAATATTTTGTTGAATGCCTTGAGCTTCTTCAAAACTGTCACTCCAAATCTATCTTACGTATCTGCGAAAAGCCCGATACTATAATGAACATGCATGGTTTCCTAAAATAAATATAATAGAATAATTCTAATTCGACAAGTATTTGAAGAGCGAGAAATAGTGAAGTTTTTGTGTCCTAAATATTTTCTATTTGCCAATCAATAGGTGCTAGTCCTTTGGACTTTAAAAAATCATTAGTTTGACTGAAATGCTTGCATCCAAAAAAGCCTCTGTAGGCTGATAATGGTGATGGATGTGGTGCACGTAAAATCAAGTGATTTGGGTTGTTTAGCTTGGCGCACTTTTTGGCTGCTGGCGAACCCCATAGCAAAAATACTATTGGTCTGTCCTGCTTGTTAAGGATGTCGATTACTGCATCTGTAAACTGCTCCCAGCCCATACCTGCATGGCTGGCAGCCTGATGTGCACGAACTGTAAGAACGTTGTTGAGCATTAACACACCCTGTCTTGCCCATTTTTCCAAATAACCGTTGTTTGGAATATAGCAGCCTAAATCATCGTTAAGCTCCTTGTAAATGTTTACAAGAGATGGTGGTGTTTTCACCCCTGGCTTCACAGAAAAGCACAGACCATGTGCCTGGCCTGGCTCGTGATATGGGTCCTGCCCTATAATAACAACCTTAACATCCGTAAGTGGTGTAAAATCGAAGGCATTGAAAATATCGTCTGCTGGTGGGTAGACGACATTTTCATGGTATTCCTTTTTAACATTTTCATATAGTGATTTATAGTATGGTTTCTTAAACTCTGGAGTAAGTGGCTCCAACCAATCATTAGAAATCGCTGACATTTATTCTCCTTTTACTGCAATATCCAGTCATCCAGCGGCAGCCAGAATCCTTTTTCCTTAAGCTCTTCTTCAATCACATCTAGTGTTTCCTCACTATCAGCGCTGATAACGTGATAATGATATCCACTGGTTGCGGAGCTTAACGATTTAGATTTTCCTGACTTGATAGCCTCCATAAATTCCTTGGCGGCTCTTCTGCTGCTAACATTAAGTGGAGCTTCTAATCTGTTGTAGTATCTATGATTGATGATGATGTTTTCAGCGCATCCTCCATTGTCTACAATTGCATATAATTCATCTAAAATCTCATCATCTGTATGATGGCTTTTGATGATTCGCTTGCATTTGCTTTCACCATTAATGACATAGCCTCTGTTTGTAGATGTAATATCCACTCCGTTGGCTCTGATTAATGCCATGTCGGTAACGATAACCTGACGGCTTACATCCAATTCTTTAGCAAGGGCTGTTCCGGACACAGGAGTATCGCATTTACGAATTATTTCTATTATCTTTTTTCGTCTTGTTTCTCCGTCCATAGGGCCTCCATTAAATTGCATGCAGATTCTTCATTGAAATATCAAGGATTGGTGCAGAATGGGTAAGCGCACCGCTTGATACATAATCAACTCCACTGTCGATAATGTTTTTGATATTTTCCTTTGTTACGTTGCCTGAGCACTCTGTCTTTGCTCGGCCATTTATTATTTTAACAGCTTCCTTCATAGTTGCAACATCCATGTTATCAAGCATGATAATATCTGCTCCTGCATCTGCTGCTTCCTTTACCTGATCTAAGGTTTCTGTTTCGATTTCAATCTTTCTAACAAATGGAGCGTAGGCCTTTGCCATCTGAATAGCCTTTGTGATAGAGCCTGCTGCACCGATGTGATTATCCTTTAAAAGCACACCATCTGAAAGATTGTATCTGTGGTTCTGACCACCACCGCACTTTACTGCATACTTTTCAAAAATACGCATATTTGGTGTTGTCTTTCTTGTGTCTAATAAAACTGTGTTGCTGCCAGCTAAAAGCTTTGCCACTGCATTTGTGTAGGTTGCGATGCCGCTCATTCTCTGAAGATAGTTTAAAGCTACACGCTCGCCTGATAAAAGAACTCTGATATCGCCCTTTACCTTTGCCATAAGCTGCCCCTTTGTTACAGCATCACCATCTTTTACATACTTTTCCACAACAGTGCTTTCATCTAACAGCTTGAATACACGCTCATATACGTCCATTCCACAGATAATACCATCCTGCTTTGCAATAAGTTCTACCTCACCTGCTTTTGCTTCTGGCATCACTGCGTTAGTGCTTACATCCTCGCTAGATATATCTTCGCAAAGAGCCATTTTAATTAGCTCATCTGCGTTAAGTCTCATTGTAATGTCGTTCATTATATTGCCTCCTTCTCGGCTCTAAGATTTGCTTCCTTTTTAATTTCCCCAACTACCATTGCGTGATAGTTTTCCATTATGGTTGGAAGGTCCTGATATCCATCCACGTTTACCATGTTTTCAAAATCAGCTGCTTTTTTAAAGCTAGACTGTGCTGCAATGTCAAACGCTGCGCGCTTTGCAAACACAAGGCTTTCAAGCAACGAATTGCTGGCAAGACGATTTCTGCCGTGTACACCATTGCAGCTGGTTTCACCTACTGCATACAGCTGGTCCATAGTTGTTCTGCTATCCTTATCAACATATATTCCACCCATAAAATAATGCTGCGCTGGAACTACTGGTACCCATGTTTCAAGAGGGTCATAGCCTGCCTCTACACAGTGTTGATATATATTAGGGAAGTGATTTAAGATTTCTTCCTTTGGAATAGGAGAAAAATCTAACCATACATGCTCAGTGCCCTGTTCCTTCATCTTTGCAAGGATGGCATTACTTACCACATCTCTAGGCTGTAGCTCATCTGTAAAACGCTCCCCGTTTTTGTCCCTAAGCACTGCACCTTCGCCTCGCACTGATTCAGAAATAAGGAAGCTTCTACCGTTTTGTCTGGTGAAAAGTGTGGTTGGATGAATCTGTACATAATCACAATTTTCAAGCTTTACATTATGATACATGGCAAGTGCTAATGCATCTCCTGATATATGGCGGAAGTTTGTGGAATGTGGGTAAACTCCTCCAAGTCCTCCGCAGGCAAGAACAGTAACATCAGCCTCGATTGCTTCAGTTTTTCCATCCATATCTGCCACTACTATTCCGTAGCAGGTATTATCGTGACATACCCAATCTACCATAGTAGTGTGAGCCTTCAGCGTTATGTTTTCACGTTCCATTGCTCTAGCTAAAAGTTTACTTGTTATCTCTCTTCCTGTCACGTCAGCATGGAATAATATTCTATTGTTAGAATGTGCACCTTCCTTCGTAAATACGAATTCCCCATTCTTCTTTTCAAATTCTACTCCATAGCCTTCCAAATCTGCGATGATGGCCTGAGAGCTTCTTATCATGATTTCAACTGATTCCTTACGGTTCTCGTAATGGCCTGCTCGCATTGTATCTTCAAAATAAGAATCGTAATCATCATCGTCTCTAAGCATGCAGATACCACCCTGGGCTAAGAAACTATCGCTGCCATCAAGAGCATCCTTTGATATACAAAGTATTTTTTTGTCCTGTGGTAGGCTGAGAGCGCAGAATAAACCTGCCGCACCAGTTCCTACTATTACTACATCATATTTTTCCATTATTTTGCCAACTCCAACATTCTTTTAAGTGGTACCAGCGACTTCTCTCGCTTTTCATCACTAACTTCAACTACGCCTGTGTTATCTCTCAGGCAATCTCTCACCTTTTCTAATGTTACCTTTTTCATGTTAGGGCAAATCTGAACTGAGCCTGCTGCAAAAAACTGCTTATCAGGATTATTCTTCTTAAGCTGATAAAGCACACCAAGCTCTGTAGAAATAATGAATTCCTTTTTATCAGATTTGGTAGCATAATCGATGATTCCCGATGTACTCCCGATATAATCTGCAAGTTCAAGTACCTCTAATGTACACTCTGGATGAATAAGTACCTCAGCATCAGGATGAGATTCCTTTGCCCTTTTAATCATGTCTGCTGTAACTGCTTTGTGTACGTGGCAGTATCCATCGTTAAATATAAAGTTCTTTTCAGGAAGCTTGCTTGCAATATATCTTCCAAGATTTTCATCTGGGATGAAAAAGATATTCTTATTAGGAAGTGCCTTCACAATCTTCATGGCATTTGCCGATGTTACGCACACATCTGAATGCATCTTAAGTTCAGCTGTGGAATTGATATAGCACACAACTGCAACATCATCATATTCCTTGCGAACCTGTTCAATACGTTCCACTTCTGCCATGTGTGCCATAGGACAATCTGCCTTAGCATCAGGAAGCAATACTGTTTTGTCAGGGTTCAAAATTTTGGCTGATTCTCCCATAAAATTAACCCCTGCAAAAACTATAGTGCTTTCCTTTAAATCAACAGCTACCTTCGCCAGATAGTAGCTATCACCCACATAGTCTGCAATGGCCTGCACTTCATCATTAACATAATAATGTGCAAGCACCACCGCATTTCTTTCCTTCTTCAACTGCTCTATTTCTTCTACCAGTGTCATAACATTTCTCCTTTTACGCAACACATTAATTGTCAGCTAGTATATCATATGAATAGTCTACTGACAAGACAGTAGTTAAGGCAGTAACCTATTTATGTTTTATTGGACTTTACGGAACAAAACTGTATAATAAAGGTTTGTAGAAAATATAAAGATAGTAAGAGGTATTTTTAATGAACAAAAACAATTCACGAGCATCTAATTTTGAATTACTACGAATACTTGCAATGCTCATGATTATTTCATATCACATCATTATTCACTGTGTTAATGTGCAGTTGGTAAATGCTGATTCAATCGAAAGATTGCAAAACGGATGGTTCAATCAACCTTTGTTTTTCAGACAGCTTTTAGGTGTGGCCCTAATGATGCCATTTGGCCTTGTTGGAAATTCATTATTCATTATGATTTCTGGATACTTTTTGGCTGAGAAGGAAATTGATATTTTTAAGACTTCTAAGAAGCTTTTGATGCAGCTGCTATTTGCTGCAATCATTCTTGTAATTGCTTCTGCGCACTTTATCAGCAGCGGAAGATATTTATTACATGAAAACACACTTTTTAGCTACATCCGTATTCAGTACTTTAACAAAATGTCATGGTTTGTTGGCTACTATTTCATAATTATTTTTATTGCTTATCTAGGACTTAACAAATTCTTAGCTTCCCTTGATAGCAAGAAATACTTAGGCTTCATGCTTGCCATACTCACCATTTCACAGCTTGGCTGGTCAGGCTCACTTTTAGATGATTTAGCTGGAGGTCTTCGTACTGTTGTTGTTGGTATATTCTTATTTTCACTTGGTGGATACATTAGAAGATTTAATCCATTTGAGAAGATTAGAGCTTATGTGTTGTTTCTAATTATCATTCTTACAAATGTTTTGATTGGATTATCTTATTACAACACTACAAACGGAAAGATTCAGGCTTATTACTATAGCATTACAGACACAACAATAGAACCTGTTGAATTCGTCCAGTATATGCCTAAATACGAAAACTACAGCATTGTAGTAATCATCCTTGGCATTTGCATCTTCGAGCTATTCAGAAGACTTCCTATGCCTTCTATAAAGCTTATTAACTGGATTGCAGCCCCAACTTTTATGATTTACTTACTTCATGATAATGGTTTTTCTTACAGTATCTGGGAGACACAGGATTGGATAACACTCCTTTATAACGATTTCTCAGGATTTACTGTTAAGCTATTTACCTGGGCTGGTGCAATATTTGCATTTGGATTTGTTGCTTATTATATCTATTTAATACTTGTAACACTTATTGTTAAGTGCAAATGGTTATTTGTAAAAAGTAAATAATATAGATAAAAACAAAGGGTCTTGGCGTAAATGCCAAGGCCCTTTGCATGATATTACCATTATTACTTTTTAAAAACTTAATCCTGTGTTGAATTCCATTCGTTCTTTCAGCACAACAAATTTTTGAATACATGAATCCAACTTTCTCATTTGAGATGAATATATATTCATATACTGTTCATCAACTTTCCATTCATTATGAAACGTATTATCAAACTCCAATCCACAGTTTTCATTTAACACCGGTACCTTGTCTATAAAACTAGTAAGAGCCTCCTTTATGGAGTCTGCGCATATAGATTCATACCATTCAAAATCTGCATAGTCATTCCATACTGAAGACGGTCTAGAATATTCTATATCATTAAAACTTCTAATATTAGATTTAATGCTGCTATATGTTTCTTGAGTATAATCGTATTTTTTCCCACCATAACTTTTATAGTCTAGGGATAACGGCTTCTGAAGAGTATCTAATGCAGTATATTTTTCTTTAATCTTGTCTGATAAATTATTTGATATTAGCATTGATACGAGACGCTCTATTTTTTCTTTAAGCTTCTTGTCATTACTAATCTTGCCATCTACTCCATATACAAGTAAGAAAAGAAATATAAAATCTGTTTTTAGAATCCCTAATTTTGAAATCAACGGCAAGTTAAATTTTTCAAGCTTAAGACAATCAGACACTATACTATCACCAAAAAATGTTTTTAATAAACCTATCTCATCCTTATCATAAATAGCGCAATATTTCTTAAAATATGCAGCGATTGTTGCTAGAGAATCTACGTCTGACAGAAGAATATCGACTTTATCTTTGAAAGAATACTCTCCCCCACCAAGCAACATCTCCAATACATCTCCTAAATAGTTTCCAACTTCTATCCTTTGGGCGTATGGCATTTCCAAAGCTACAAATGCTGTAAAATTATGCAAAGCTTTCATTGCATTACTTTGCCCAATTTTTGAGATGGTTGTGTGCGGAGAGTCTGCCTCATCATAATAGAAAAAACAATTTGGGCAATGATTTTCCGCGAAGCCATCAACACCATACCCCTTCAGATATATTGTTTCAACATCAGGCACAGGCAGTACTAAAATATTTACGTAATCACTCTCTAGAGCATATGGATGAAAGCCATCCTTTTTTGCAGCAATTACAGATGCCATCTCATGAAAATATTCAGTTGGAAAACCTGGCATATCCATTGAAACGCAATAATTTACCTTGTCAGATTCAAAATATACATAGGCAGCTTTATTTGCACCTTTTGAATGCCCTACAACTGTTATATTGCTATATGGTAACCCATTGATATATACCAATGCTGCTTGATTACAATCTGTACGTGCAGCGCAAATATACTCACCATTATCATTCCATTCTTTACCATTTAATGTACCTCTAAAGCATACAATTGCATCATCCTTATTTCCAGGTTCATTAAAGCACATGGTATCTATGTTGTAACCATCCCGATCACTACTATCTACAGTCGTAATATGACTTAATTCTAGTTTTTTTAATTTATCATTTTTTTGAATTGATTCTATTATTTGAGC
The DNA here is from genome assembly GCA_902775195.1 of uncultured Pseudobutyrivibrio sp. Taxonomy (GTDB): domain Bacteria; phylum Bacillota; class Clostridia; order Lachnospirales; family Lachnospiraceae; genus Pseudobutyrivibrio. The sequence goes on along the minus strand of CACYLQ010000007.1, from coordinate 6,769 downwards.
CCATTCTGCCCCTGATATATGTGTTTTCTTGTTGTTGTCATTTAAAATCTGTTGTGAACCTTTTTCTTTAAGTTCTTGAATAGCAGTTGAATTAAACGCCTCTAATAATGCCTCAATATCATTTGCTGCCTTTATATCAGTTACTTTTAAAAAATCATTTAACCCTGCTGCTTTATACACGTCGTCATTTAAATATGTTAGCTGCTCCAATAACATCAGCTCTTCATCTGTATAAGCCATTATTGTCTCTCCTTAAATGTAAATTCTCCATCTGCTGTTATACGTGAATTAAAAACATATTTATATTTGTCTTCATGTAAATATCTTAGGTAATTGAAATAATTTGCCGTTTCAAAATCCTCATGTTCCATAACTACACAGAAAATCCTATTATTATATTTACTATTTTCCATCCACTTCGTTGCAGTGGTTAAAAAATCCTTGTAATCATTTTTATCTTCATAACAATCATCAATCACCATTGTTAATGCAACACAAGCATTATCAGTAGTTATTTTCTCTCCCTCATCCATATCACATACACCTACATCTAAGAAATAATCAATCTCTGGGTAGTTTTCCATCATAAACTCATCAAAGAGATTCTCGTAATCATCTGCTGCTAATACATCCCTGCTATATGTATCTTTATAGGTATATTCTTTTCCATTCCATTCTAAACTGGCCAATATATGTCTGCATCGTCCATCATCTAGTGCTCTAGCTGCAAGACTTCCTTCATATGTCTCCATATAAGAAATATATGCAAATTCCTTATTGTATTTATCCTCTAAATAAGTAAGCAACATATCAGCCTTGATTGCTGCCTCTTTCTGTCTATCTGTCAGCTTATCGTAGTCTTGTGGCAAACCTTCCTTTTCCATTATTTTTTTTTGGCGATCATTTAATTCTGTTGTTGTATTCACCATTCTTTCTGCCATAAGTATTTCCTGTTCTTCCAAAATTTCTTCTCCTAAACTACTCTCACATGCTGTGCATAGCATGCACAAACATATCATCATTAAAATAATTATTTTCTTATTTATATTCTTCATACATTTCTCCATTTGTCTTCCCTACACATCAAGCTCCTTAAAATAATTGCTTAGTGCATTATCAACTTTATTAAACGTATCACTAGTCATCTGCAATGCATACGCTGTATTCAGATACAGTGCCGAAAGTTCCTCCTGCATTCTTAAAAACTGTTCATATATAGTAATCATACTATCAACAGAAGCACCTTTTGAATTTGTTATGTTTAATTCGGGCGTGTAATTCACCATAGATACGCATAATCCATTCATATCCTCGATATTTAATTTTAATTTATCTATATTTACCTTTAATTCAGTCCCTGCTGAACCTGTTTTACCCTTGTTTGCCATATTAACTCCTACATAGAAAAAATGGATGATAAGTCTGGTTCTGTTGGAAAAGAAAATGTACTCTTTCCCTCAACAGCATCTATTTCTGATACAACAGTGTTTCTAAACTTTTCTCCAAGATTCTGTAATTCAATTTCATGCTTACGAGCCTGAGAAATAATGTCACCAATTTCCCCGCAGACCAACTCATCATTAATACTTTCGTCTTTAACATCTGTTAAAATACTTATATATTTCTCTAAAGTTGCTACATAATAATTAGCCATACCAAATATTTGATTTGCAGCTTTAACCAATTCTTCTTCATCTATATATAAATCTTCTCTCACGTTACACCTACCTATTCTATTACCACAGAATAGCACGCTTCATCGCACATAGACCTTCCATATTTGAAATACTATCTGCATAAGATTTAAGCTTTGTGTTTATCATATTGTAAAACCAATCAAATACGCTAGTTGAGATTCGATTATCTACCATATTTACAAATGTATCTGTAATACCTATTAGATACATATTCTTGGCATCATTATTCTTTATGGTTGTCTCCATATCCGCTATCACAGCCTTCTTTTCTGTAGATTGATCATAAAAATCTCCTTGATATGAAGTCACTCTGCTCTTAAACTCAAGCAAAGAATCATACAGTTCCTTTGTCTGCCTAATCTGTGAAGATAAACTATCTATCTCGGCTAAAATAGGCGCATTATGAATAGCAACAATTTCATCCCATGATTGTTCTACTACTTCTTGAATTCCCAAATCTAAATTCCTTTCAATATATTACTTTAAACATTTTATGCATTATACCATCAATTTGTGAAAATTACATCTTCTTTAAATAGAAGCTCACTGTAAAAAAGGGCTCCCATACGGAGCCCTTTTCAATCCTATTTATTCATTGCTTCTTCAATTCCAAGAGCGAGCTGATCTGCACAGCTGGTGCCTTTGAAACCACAGATATTTCCTTTAAGTATTTCTACTGTATGAGCTGCATCAGCACCCTCTAAGAGCTTGCTGATAGCTTTTGTATTACCATCACAGCCACCAGTAAATTTTACATTATGAAGTTTGCCATCTTCGATTTCAAAATCAATCTTTCTAGCGCAAACTCCCTTTGGTGTGTAACTGAATTTTTCCATATATAACCTCTTTCTTACATTGGATCTAAGGAATTAAGTAAATCCAAATTCTTTACTTCTGTTTCTGAGAATGTATCCTCAGTGAAATCCTTTGGGAGGATACTTGGTGTGTACCAAATCTGTCCCATGAAATAATTGTATATTTCGGTATCCTTGAAGGCGTAACCGTGTCTAGCATAGATTTCATTTTTAGCCATGTGAATAACCTCAGGTGCAAGTCCACTGAAATCGCTAGCCTGATAAACTGTTTTGTCAGTGTTAAACAGATACTGGCAATAGCAACTAATATCTGTGACACTTCTTGTTGTTTCCCAGTAAGAAGAAACCGCTGGCCAATATTTGTTACCTTCAAGATATCCCTTTCGTTCACTGATTGCAGCGTTGATTTGGTCTGCGGACCAATCTGCAACTGCTGGTGCATAAGAACTTGGGTCAACTACTGTTATAACAACATCTGAGAAATCCTCCTCAGGCTCAGTCGACTCATCAGTATTATCATTTGCCGCAGGTGTTTTAGTATCTTCAATGGCAACAGCCTTTTCCTCACTCACTTTAAGGCTTTTATCTTCCTTGTTAAGAAGACCAAAAGTAATGCAGCCTGCTACGATACCAACTATAAGTGCAACACCAAGTTCAATACCCCATCTTTTCATAGTAGGACTAAGGGTAATACCTTCGAATCCTTTTTTGTTTTTGAATAACTTGCGCATACCATAATGCACGTCATCAATTAAATCTAAAAATTCTCCCATCATTCTATCCCTTTTCATTTTTTAACTATTGGTAGTATAACACAGTTTATAGAACCCCTTCAATCTGCGTTCTTGTAGCCATTACATTGCCCTGCGCCATCTGCTTGCTGCCTCCGCCTTTGGCACCAAGTAGTTCTCTTAATCCCGTAGCTATAGCCCCGCAATCTCTGGTTTTGCTACCTATCACAAAATTGTAGCCTTCTTCATCATCACCTGAGAAAATTGCGCATAAACCGTCATGTCTTTCTACCAGTATATTAACTCCATCTCGCATGGTTTTAGCATCAAGATTCTCCATAAAGATTGTCACATCCTTAATATCTGGGATGATGCTATCAATTTTATCTCTAAGCAAGCCAGCCTTTATTTCGTTTATACGATAATTCAACTGCTTGTTATCATCCAATAATCCTGCTATCTTTTCCGGTAGCTCATCCTCTGGACAGTTGAGCTGTTGATATGATTTTGCAAGAATATCCATGCGTCGTCTGTAATCTTGAAGAGCTCTCATACCGCATAAAATATACACTCTGGTGCCACCCTTATATTTCCCGTAGGATACCACCTTAAGCAATCCAACCTGACCTGTTGATTTTACATGTGGGGCACAGCAGGCACAAAGGTCTACGCCTTCGATTTCTACTAATCTAACAGCGCCTTCTATTTCCTTTTTGCTGCGATAATTGATAGCGCCTAACAAATCCTGATTAGGATAATATGCCTTCACTGCCACGTCCTTTGCGATTATTTCGTTGGCAGTTGTTTCGATGTAAGCAACCTGTTCATCGGTAAGCTCTATATTAAGATCCAGTGTAACTGTATTATCACTTAGGTGGAAGCCTACGTTTTCAGCACCATAAGTATTGTGAGCAATTCCTGTAAAGATATGCTCCCCTGTGTGCTGCTGCATATTGTTGAACCTGTGTTGCCAATCAATTATGCCTTTGACCTCTTCGCCTATAAGAAATCCCGATGTACAAAAATGGTAAATCACGCCATCTGCTATCTGTACATCTATAACCCTGGCATTATCAAGAGTCCCTATGTCGCTGCTTTGGCCACCTTGTTCAGGAAAAAACAATGTTTGATTTAACACCACCTTGTAGGCAGGTTTTCCGTCTTTTGTAATTTCATCGCAGGAAATAACCTTACCCACAAACTCCTTGGCATAGGCATCCCTGTCAAATAATGCTTCTGTCTTCATATTCGTTCCTATCTATTTGCTTTTTCTGTAAAGCATGTCTCTATTTATTTCTGTGTAGAAGGTGTTTCTTAACTGCTCACCTGTGTAGCCCATCCCTTCTATCCACATAAGTTTTGTGATAGTAGCCTCCAATGTCATGTCGTAAGCCTCTATCATATGGAAATCATGCTTAATCTGACGTCCTACCTCGTAGACTGTCATGTTGCTGCCCTCATTGGCAACCTGTGTAGTCATAACTGCCAGCTTGTCCTGGCCTGCCCACTTATCCATCTCCTTGTAGAATGCTTCCATCAGTGTTTCTGGCATTCCGCCTACACCAAAGCTTTCGATTACGATAATATCGTACTGCTCGAAAAGGAAGCTAAGAATACATGGATTCATACCTGGATAAAGCTTTAGCAACGTGACCTTATCCGACATGTCGAAATAGAATTTCACATCACCTGTTATCTTTGTCTCAGGGATATATCTAAGCAACACCCCATCCTGTATTACTGCAAGATATGGGAAATTGATGCTTGAAAATGCATTGTAGCTCTTTGCCCTCTCCTTTTTAGCGCGAGTACCACAGATTACCTTTCCATCAAATACTATGCTGACATTCTGAGAATTATCATCAGCTGCATAGATGAAGGAATCCAAAAGATTTGTTTTGGCATCTGTAACATCCCTGCTGATAGGCTTTTGCGAGCCGGTTACAACGATTGGCTTTTTTGAATTCTGAATCATGTAGCTAAGAGCTGCTGCAGTAAATGCCAGTGTATCTGTACCATGGCACACTACAAATCCATCATAATCGTCGTAATTGTCCCTAATGCATTTAGCAATACGCACCCAAAGTTCAGGTGTCATATTTGTGCTATCAATGTTCATAAGCTGCAGAGCATGAACCTGACACACCTTTTCTACAGCTGGTATGTAGGATAAGATATCCTCTGCTGTAAGTCCTGGTGTTAGCCCTGCTTCTGTTTGTTTTGAGGCGATAGTTCCGCCTGTTGCAATCATTAAAATATTCTTCATTCTAATTCTTTCCTATTGGCATTCCAAAAAATTTAGTCTGGAAGCCTTCTGCTAATGTTTCATAATCTGTATAGCTGATATTACTTTTGAAATGACTGTTCCATGTATCTTTCAAAATATCGCATATACGAATTGCTTTTTCATTTTCTTCCATCTGTAGTATACATGGAAAAACATAAAAAATCATAAAATAGTTAAGGTTCATTAAATCCCCACCTCGAACCTTTCCAAACTTCTTAAAAGCTGCGGTTACATCCTCACATAGAAGCTTTGCCTGCTCTTCTAGCTTGCTATCGTCAGCCTCTACAAGGTCATTTAGCAATTCATATCTATTGCTTTTGAACATCTCTATATTGGCCTCATAAGCTTTTTTGTTGTTGACCTTGCTAAGTTGGCCAGCATCCTCAAATATTTTTTCTACATTATATCCCATAGTATTCCCCCTTTTTACATCTTTTATCAGGTGATTTGCTGAGTAAAATTAAGCAACTACGTCCAACGACCCCTTTATCCATAAATCAGACGTAGAGAATCTCCGTCTGTCCATAAATTCAACCTCCCCCACTGAAACATGTGTATTATATTTGCAATATATATTATTTCATTATCAAATCCTTCTATAATTTGGACACTATTTGCGATTATTTGGGATTATTGGTGATTAATTACGTCTTATTACTCTCAATTATACATTCTAGACGTAGCCCCCTAAAAGATATGCCACACTATAGCCTCCAAATCCATCTCAGTGGCATTACTTAACACAATAAGCCTCACCTTTTCCCTATTACTCAATCACATCATTAAGCTGTCTTATATCATCAACCTTTGCCACGTAACCATCTACTGATTTACCGTAGCCATAGGCCGCCCAGATAAAATCAACTCCTGCAATTCTATGAATCGCAGTGATAGACACTACATTATGCAGGTCTATCTCTCATAATCTCTATCGTATTCCTCCAGATGACCTGTATATGGCCTTGTACACTCTTCAGACTCTAGTCTAACCATGACTATTTGCCTCCATGGATGTTCCCAAGTTCACATCTGTTTCAAATCGGTTTTAACTAAGTTCTGTTTCTCGTATACCTCTTGAATTGCCTTAACCATCTCTTCATCATTCTTATCGGAATATCCTTTAAAAACCACTTTCTCAATATTCTCATGTTGAAAGTATACAACCTGATCTCCAATTAATCCTTCTGGGTACATACATGCACCATAGTCAAAGAATAATTTCTCTCCTTCAAACTTAAC